>JBFJMP010000108.1:0-7511 GCA_041633895.1 Nitriliruptoraceae bacterium | reverse complement strand
GCGATCGTGTTCGCCGCCGTGTCGCTCAACGCCGTGTCGGCCGGCGACGCCGTCCAGGCCCGTGAACTGGAGTCCCAGGTCTCGCTCGCGGAACGCCAGTACGAACTGCTCGTCGCGGAGGTCGCCACCCTCGAGGATCCGGGTCGCATCCGTGGGATCGCGGAGGGCATGGGCATGGTCCCTGCCCCCGATCCGCGCTTCCTCGAACCCGGGCGCGGGCTCCCGGCCGACGGCCAGTCGACCGACCCCGAGCCGGACGGCATGAAGCCGCTGCTGACGGCGGACGGTCAGTGACCCGAGCTCGCGCCACCCGGGCGCCCGCCGGCCGCACCATCCGCCAGCGTCGCCTGCGCCTCCCGCGGACGATGCACGATCGGCGCATGGGCGGCCTGCTGCTGGTCTACCTGCTCCTGATCGGCCTGCTCGTCGCGCGACTCGTCCAGGTCCAGGTGGTGGATGCGGCCTCGTACGCCGAGACCTCCATCGCCCAGCGTGTCCGCACCGTCGACCTGCCGGCCCAACGCGGACGCATCTACGACCGGAACGGTGACGTGCTCGCGACCTCGGTCGACGCCGCCACCATCTACGCCGACCCACGTGCCTACCAGTCCAGCGAACTGCCCGACGGACGGGTCGTGGGGCCGGCCGTGTCGCCCCAGCAGGCAGCCGCCGAACTCGCCCGCGTGACGGGCGAGGACGCGGCGGTCATCGAGGCCCGCCTGACGAGTGACCAGCACTTCGTCTACGTGGCCCGCCAGCTCGACTGGGAGGTGGGCGAGCAGGTGCTCGCGCTCGACCTTCCCGGCGTCGACCGCATCGTCGAGCCCGCACGCCTGTACCCGGCTGGCTCGCTGGCCGCGCAGGTGCTCGGGTTCACGGGACTCGACTCCGTCGGCCTCGAGGGCCTCGAACACGGCTACGACGAGCAGCTGTCGGGCACGGCGGGCCAGCTCGCCATCGAGCAGGCGCCGCGCGGCCTCACGATCGCGAACGGCCTGCGCGAGCTGACGCCGGCGGTGGCCGGCACCGACCTCGTGCTGACCCTCGACCGCGAGATCCAGGCCGTGGCGGAACGGGCTGCGGCCGACGCCGTGGCGGCCTACGGCGCGATCGGCGCCTCCGTCGTCGTCCTGGAGGTCGCGACCGGGGACGTCCTCGCCCTGGCCTCGGTGCCCGGCTACGACGCCGCCACGCTGGAGGACACCGACCCGGAGGACCGCCGCATCCGCGCGGTCACCGACGTCTTCGAGCCGGGCTCGGTCCAGAAGGCCGTGACGATCGCGGCAGCCCTGGAGGAGGGCCTCGTCAGCCCGTCGACGACCTTCGAGGTCGACGACCGCCTGACCATCGGTCCCAAGACGTTCTCGGACTCGCACGACCATCCGATCGAGACCATGACGGTGGCCGACATCGTCGAGTCGTCGTCCAACGTCGGCACGATGATGATCGCCCAGATGCTGGGGGAGGAGCGCCTCCACGGCTACCTCGAGGCGTTCGGGTACCGGGAGCCGACCGGGGTCGGCATCCCCGGCGAGGTCGGTGGCCTGCTGCCGCAGGTCGACGACTGGTGGGTCACCTCCCTGCCGACGATCGCGATCGGCCAGGGCGTCGCCGTCTCCCTGATGCGGAGCGCAGCGACCTACGCGACGTTGGCGAACGACGGCCTCGAGGTCCAGCCCCGGATCGTGCGCGGCACCGTCGGCGAGGACGGCGAGCTCGACGCGACGCCGGTCCAGACCGGTGACCAGGTGATCTCCCCCCAGACGGCCCAGCAGCTGCGCGACATCCTCGGGCTCGTCGTGTCCGGCGAGCACGGCACCGGGTCGCGGGCGGCGATCTCCGGGTACGAGGTCGGCGGCAAGACGGGAACGGCCCAGAAGCCGCTCACGGACGGTCGCGGGTACTCGGACCAGTTCATCGGCAGCTTCGTCGGCATGGCGCCCCTGGACGACCCCGAACTGGTGGTCGCGGTGATGGTGGACGAGGGCTTCCCGTACTACGGCGGGGTCACCGCCGCACCGGTATTCAGTGAGGTGATGGAGTTCGCGCTGCGCGCCCGTCACGTCCCGCCGAGTGGCGACCAGCCGACGCTGACCGAGGCCATGGATGCTGCCGCGCGCGTCGCCGAGCAGGCTGCGGCGGCCGCGGCTGCGGCCGCCGCAGCGGACGAAGCGGACACGCAGGCGGCGGGTGCGGGCGCGGACGGTGCCTCGGACACGTCCGGCTGACCGCGTGGGTTGCTCGGAGGCGCACCTGCCCGCCGTTACCCTCGATCTGCGGTCCGAACGAGCCTGGATGGACGTGACATGGGACGCCTGTGGTCACCAGTCGTCGCCCGCGCCGAGCGCGGTCGATGACGGTGTCGATCCGTCCGACGGGCATCGCGTTGTCCGACCTCGTGCAACACCTGCCCGACGCGTCCGCGCGGGGCGAGGCCCACGTGCGTGACGTGACCCACGACTCGCGGCAGGCCGGGCCCGGGACGCTCTTCTGTGCGATCCGTGGCGCGACCTCGGACGGCCACGACCACGCGCCGGAGGCCGTCGAGCGCGGCGCGGCTGCCCTGCTGGTCGAACGCTGGCTCGACCTCGACGTCCCGCAGGTGCTCGTGGCCGACGTCCGGGCAGTCGCCGGGGAGGCGGCTGCCGTCGTGCACGGTCGCCCGAGCTCGCAGATGGCCGTGGTGGGGATCACCGGGACCAACGGCAAGACCACGACGGCGTACCTCGTCGAGGCGGCGATGGCGGCTGCCGGGTGGAGCACCGGGCTCATCGGGACGGTGGAGTCGCGCATCGACGGGGAGGCCGTCCCCGGCGTGCGCACGACACCGGAGGGGCCCGACCTGCAGCGCCTGCTCGCCGACATGGCCCGACGTGGCGTCGACGGCGTCGCGATGGAGGTCTCGTCCCACGGGTTGCGCCTCCACCGGGTCGCGGGCCTCGACGTGCGCGTTGGCGTCTTCACCAACCTCAGCCAGGACCACCTCGACTTCCACACGGACATGGACGACTACGCGGACGCCAAGGCCCTGCTGTTCACGCCCGAGCGCTCCCGAGCCGCCGTCATCGACGTCGACGACGAGTGGGGTCCCCGCATGGCCGCCCGCAGCGGTGTGCCGACCACGACGATCGGTGACAACGGCGCGGTGCGTCGGACCTTCGTCCGTGTCGGACTCGACGGCACGACCGTCCGCCTCGACGGGCCCGCCGAGGTTCTCGGCATGCCCGGGCCGGTCGAGGTGACGACCCCCCTCGTCGGTGACTTCAACGGACGCAACGCCAGCGACGCCTTCCTGGCCGCGGTCGCCGCCGGGGTACCGGCGGCGGCGGCCCTCGCCGGGATCGCGGCGTGCACGGGTGCGCCCGGGCGGCTCGAGTCCGTCGACGTCGGCCAGGACGTCCGTGTGCTGGTGGACTACGCCCACACCCCGGAGGCCGTTCGGACCGTCATCGCGACCCTGCGTCCCCTGCTGGAGCCGGGAGCGCGCCTGTTCGTCGTCCTTGGCGCCGGGGGTGACCGCGACGCGGGCAAGCGAGGTCCCATGGGTGCTGCGGCCGCTGCCGCCGACGTCGCCGTGCTGACATCCGACAACCCCCGTTCCGAGGACCCGGCCGCCATCCTTGCCGCCGTCGAGGCCGGGGCGCGCGCCGCGGGCGGCACGGCGGACGTCGTCGTCGAGGTGGACCGCCGTCGCGCGATCGCCACGGCGCTGGAGCGTGCACGAGGACGCGACGTGGTCCTGATCGCCGGCAAGGGCCACGAGGTCGGCCAGCAGTTCGCGGACCACACGGTGGAGTTCGACGATCGCGTCGTCGCCGCCGAGTTGCTGGCCGCGGCGCGAGACCGCGTGGAGGGGGCGGCATGATCGAGCGGACCCTCCAACAGATCGCGGACGCCACCGGGGGACGGGCCACGACGGACCCGTCCGTCGTGGTGGACGCGGTCACGATGGACTCGCGTGAGGTGGCCGGCCTGGTCGCGGCCGGCCTGCGGCCGCTGTTCGTGGCCCGCCGGGGCGAGCACGCCGACGGACACGACCATGCACCGAGCGCGGTCGCCGACGGGGCAGTGGCGGTCCTCGGCGAACGGGAGATCGTGGCCCACGGTGGTCGCGTGCCGACCGTCGTCGTCGCCGACACCGACGCCGGCCTGGCGGCGTTCGGCGGCCACGTCCGAGACGTGGTCGACCCGATCGTGATCGGCGTGACGGGCTCGGTGGGCAAGACCACCACCAAGGACTTCCTGCGTGCGGCGCTCGGCGCCTCGCGCACGGTGATCGCGGCGAAGGGCTCCTTCAACAACGACGTGGGTGTTCCGCTGACCTTGTTGTCCCTGAAGCCGGACACCGAGGTGCTCGTCGTGGAACTCGGCGCCCGCGGTCCGGGCCAGATCGCCAGCCTGTGCCAGCACGTCCGCCCGGACGTCGGGATCGTGACCGCCGTGGCCGGCGCACACCTCGAACTGTTCGGGGACCTGGACGGGGTGGCGCGCGCGAAGGCCGAGCTCCCGGCGGCCGTCGGTGCAGGCGGCACGATCGTCCTCAACCTCGACGATGCGCGCGTGACGGCGATGGACGCCGTGTCCGACGCCGCGGTGCTGCGGTGTTCGACGGCGGGTGCAGCCGGGGCCGACCTCACCGTCGCCGACCTCCGGCTCGACGCGCGGGCCCGCGCTCGGTTCACGGCCGTGACGCCGTGGGGCAGCCACGCCGTCGAACTCCCCGTGGCCGGTGTGCACCACGCGGCCAACGCCCTGTTCGCGCTGGCGGCCACCGGAGCCGTCGGAGCCGACGTCGCCGCTGGCGCGGCCGCGCTCGCCGCGGCCGAGGTGTCGCCGTGGCGGGGTGCCGTCGAGGACCTCAACGGCGTCATCGTGCTCGACGACGCCTACAACGCGAACCCCACGTCCGTGCTGGCCGCGCTCGACACGCTGGGGCGCATGGACGTGCCGGGACGGCGCGTGGCCGTGCTGGGCGTGATGGCCGAGATCGGCGACGACCACGAGTACGAGCACTGGCGGGTCGGCAAGCGGGCCGCGTCGATGGTCGACCACCTCGTCGTCGTCGGCGAGCACGCGCACGCCATCGCGGCCGGGGCGCGCGAGGGCGGACTGGGCCGGGTCAGCGTCGTCGACGACGCCGACGACGCCATGGCCCACCTCGACGTCGGCGAGGGGGACGCCCTGCTCGTCAAGGCCAGTCGCGTCGCGGGCCTCGAACGCGTCGTCGCGCGCCTGCGTGCCGCAGCCGCCAGCACCACATCGGAGGACAACGGATGATCTCAGTCCTCATCAGCGGTGCCCTGGCGATGATCATCGCCCTGATGGGCACGCCCCTCGTGATCGCCTACTTCCGTGAGCGCGGCCTCGAGCAGTCGATCCGCGACGACGTCCAGGTCGACCACACGGCGAAGATGGGCACGCCCACGATGGGCGGGACCGCGATCGTGTTGGCGTCGACCGTCGGGTTCCTCGTCGCGCACGTCACCGAACTGCGGTTCACCCCGGCCGGGGGACTGATCCTGTTCACGTTCGTGGGCATGGCCGCAGTGGGGTTCGTGGACGACTTCATCAAGGTCCGGATGCGGCGCAGCCTCGGCCTCAGCAAGACGGCGAAGTTCGTCGGGCAGGCCAGCATCGCCGCGATCTTCGCCTACGTCGGCCCGACGTTCGCGGGTGTGCCGCAGGCGATCTCGCTCGTCGGCGACCTCGCGTTCGAGGTGCCCGGGTGGGCGTTCGCCGTGTGGGTGTTCCTGTTGCTGTCCGGGTTCTCGAACGCCGTGAACCTCACGGACGGCCTCGACGGGCTGGCGGCCGGGTCGTCGACCCTCGTGTTCGGCGCCTACACGCTCATGGGCTTCTGGATGTTCCGCAACCCGGCCGACTACGCGGCCCTGGGCTCACCCGAGGCGCTCGAGGTCTCGGTGATCGCCTCGGCTGCCCTCGCGGCCTGCGCCGGCTTCCTGTGGTTCAACGCGCCCCCCGCACGCATCTACATGGGCGACACGGGTTCGCTCGCCCTGGGCGGCCTGCTGGCGGCGATGGCGATGGTGACCGGCACGCAGTTGCTGCTGGTGCTGCTCGGCGGCCTCTACGTCATGGAGACCCTGTCGGTGATCGCCCAGGTGATCGCCTTCCGCGTGTTCAAGACCCGGGTGCTGCGCATGGCCCCGATCCACCACCACTTCGAGCTGTTGGGCTGGGCCGAGACCACGGTCGTCGTCCGTTTCTGGATCATCGCGGGGCTGGGCGTGACGCTGGGGCTCGGCGTGTTCTACGCCGAATGGATCGAGCGCGTGGGGGTGCTGCCATGACCCTCCGACACCGACAGGACGACCAATGAGCGTGGCCACCTCGTCCGCAGACGCCAGGCGCGCCGTGTCCGGTCGCGTGCGGGGCGTCGTCGACCGCCTGCGCACGGGCGACTGGTCCGGCGACGCCGTGCCGCTGGTCGTCGTGACGGGCCTGCTGCTCCTCGTCGGCCTCGTCATGAGCTTCTCGGCCTCGGTCGTCGATGCGGCCGAGGGCGGCGACCCCTTCGGCATCCTGCGGCGCCAGATCGCGTGGGCCGCCATCGGCGTGCCACTGTTCTTCGTGGTCGCCGGCATGGAGCACCGCCTGTGGCGACGGCTGTCGTGGGGGATGATGATCGTCGCGCTGGTCGGGCTCGTCGCCGTGCTCGTCCCCGGACTCGGGGTGACGCGGGGTGGGGCGACGCGGTGGATCGGGGTCGGACCGTTCGTGATCCAGCCGTCCGAGCTGGCGAAGCTCGCGTCCCTGCTGTGGCTCGCCGACGTCTACCAGCGGAAGCGTTCGCGCCAGCGCGACGGCGTTGACCTCAAGCACCTGTTGGTCCCGGCTCTGCCGCTGCTGGCCGTCGAGGGGATGCTGATCCTCGCCGAGCCCGACCTGGGCACGACGATCATCGTCGGGGTGATCGTCGGACTGGTCCTCTTCATCGAGGGCCTGCCGCTGCGCATCTTCTTCACCGTGGGCGGCGTGGGTGCGTTGCTCGCGACCATGGCGGCGCTGCTCGCGGACTACCGCATGGATCGAATCACCGGCTGGCTCGACCCCAACGCGGATCCCGGGGGGACGGGCTACCAACTGCTGCAGTCGCTGTATGCGATGGGCTCCGGTGGGTGGTTCGGCGTCGGCGTCGGGTCGTCCCGCGGCAAGTGGAACTTCGTCCCCAACCCCGAGACGGACTTCGTGTTCGCGATCATCGGTGAGGAACTCGGCCTCGTCGGGGCGCTCGTCGTCGTCGCGCTGTTCACGTGGCTGCTCGTGCTCGGCCTGCGGATCGCGCGCGGGGCGCCGGACGACTTCGGCCGGACCGTGGCGTTCGGCATCACCGCGTGGCTCGTCGTGCAGGCCATGGTGAACATCGCCACGGTCGTCGGGCTGCTCCCGATCACCGGGATGACCCTGCCGCTGGTGTCCGCCGGCGGGTCCTCGCTCGTGTCGACGCTGGTCGCACTCGGCATCCTCGTCTCGATCGCGCGGTCCGACCG
>JBFJMP010000107.1:0-7515 GCA_041633895.1 Nitriliruptoraceae bacterium | reverse complement strand
GCTACATCTTCGAGCGCAACGTGCGCGCGTCCGGTGTGATCCCGCAGATCAGCGTGATCATGGGCCCGTGCGCGGGCGGTGCCGTCTACTCGCCGGCGATGACCGACTTCATCTTCATGGTGAAGGACACCTCGCACATGTTCATCACCGGCCCGAGCGTCATCAAGACGGTCACCGGCGAGGACGTCACGATGGAGGAGCTGGGCGGGGCGATGAGCCACGCCGGGACCTCGGGCGTGTCGCACTTCGCGACCGCCGACGAGGAGTCCTGCATCGAGGACATCAAGTACCTGCTGAGCTTCCTGCCCAGCAACAACCTCGAGATGGCGCCGCGCGTCGCGACCGACGACCCGGCCGACCGTGAGATCCCCGAACTCGACACGTTCATCCCCGACAACTCCAACGTCCCCTACGACATGCGCGACATCGTGCGGATGGTCGTCGACGACGAGGAGTTCTTCGAGGTCCACGAGCACTACGCCCAGAACATCATCTGCGGGTTCGCCCACCTCGACGGCCACAGCGTCGGCATCGTCGGCAACCAGCCGCAGTACCTCGCGGGCGTGCTCGACATCGACTCGTCCGAGAAGGCCGCGCGCTTCGTCCGCACCTGCGACGCCTTCAACATCCCGATCCTGACCTTCGTGGACGTCCCGGGCTTCATGCCGGGTACGGACCAGGAGTACGGCGGCATCATCCGCCACGGCGCGAAGCTGCTGTACGCCTACGCCGAGGCCAGCGTCCCGAAGCTGACGATCATCACCCGCAAGGCCTACGGCGGGGCGTACGACGTCATGGGGTCCAAGCACCTCGGCGCCGACGTGAACCTCGCGTGGCCGTCCGCCGAGATCGCCGTCATGGGCGCGAAGGGCGCGGTGAGCATCCTCTACCGCCGCGAGCTCGCCGCGGCCGAGGACCAGGACGCGATGCACGAGGAGTTCGAGGAGCGCTACGCGGACGACCTCGCAAACCCGTGGCGCGCCGCCGAGCGTGGCTACGTGGACGCGGTCATCGAGCCGTCGAAGACGCGTGCCGAGCTGAGCAAGGCGCTGGCGTTCACGCAGACGAAGCGCGAACCCCGCCCGGCCCGCAAGCACGGGAACATCCCCCTGTGAGCGGGGCCGACGGAGTCCCGGACCTGCCGCGCTACCGCATCGTCGGTGGCGGGGAGCCCACGCCCGAACAGCTCGCGGCGCTGGCGATCGCGCTGACACCGGTCGCCCGCGCCGACGACGGCGCCCCGCCGGCGGACGCCACCAGCCGATGGGCGCTGGCCGCCCTGCGCGAGGGCGTCGGCCACCGCACGTTCGTGGCCGCCCCCGACCTCGACGGTGGGCGCTTCCCGCTCGGCTGACGCGGATCGGACATCACGTCGTACGCTGTGGACGCTCAGTGAGGGGAGCGTGGTCGTGAGGGGTTCGATGCCGGCGCTGCTGCTGCGCGCCGAGACCGGCGTCAACACGCTGTGGACGCGTCGGACGATCGCGGCCCTGAACGTGCTGGTCCTCATCGGCGCCCTGCTGCCCTTCGTGCTGTGGGAGACCTTCGGCCCGGCTCGGTTCGAGGCGCTCGACCTCGGGCGCGACCCCGGGTCCGTGGCGCTCGGGATCGACGGGCGCCCCGAGGCCGCCGACGACGGGGCCGACCTGCGCGCGGCGGAGCTGTACGCGCCGCACATCGCCCTCGACCTCGGGCCCGGTGTGGTGACGACGCTGATCTACTCGGTCGGCTCGCGGGGCCTGTCGGACGCCGAGGCGTCGCGCCTGCGGATCGATGACCTCGACCAGCGTGGCGCGGACGGCCTGACCGACACGCTGATGGTGCTCGTCGCGGACACGAACACGCAGCAGGCTGCGCTGCTGTCGATCCCACGCGACCTGTGGGTCTTCCACCGCGGCCACCGCATCAACGCCTCGTTCAACCGCCACGGAACGCAGGGCCTGGTCGACGACGTGTCGCTCGTGACCGGCCTGCCGATCGACCACGTGATCCGTCTCAACTTCTCGGCGTTCGCGAACCTCGTCGACGCCGTTGGCGGCGTCGCCCTGTCGGTGGACGAGCCGATGGCCGACCTCGCCTCGGTCCTGTACGTGCCTCGGGCCGGGTGCTGGCGCTTCGACGGGGCCGCGGGTCTGGCCTACGTCCGCAGTCGCCGCACGTTGACGCGGACCGCCAGCGGCGACTGGGTCGCCGACTCGTCGGCATCCGACTTCGGCCGGATCTCGCGTCAGCAGCAGTTGCTGGGTGCCGTGTGGGACCAGATCCGCGGGCCGTCGATCCTCCCACGGATCCCAGACCTCCTTGCGACCGCCCGTGACGGCCTCGTGGTCGACCGCGGCCTCGGCGTGCAACAGGTCCGAGACCTGATGACCACGTTCGGCCAGGTCGCCGCCGGCGGCATCGAGAACTTCACGCTGCCGACGGTCGGGCGCCGCATCGGGCAGGCGGCCGCCCAGGTCATCGACAACGCCCCCGCCGAGCCGATCATCCGTCGACTGCGCACGTGGCCGCCCGAAGCGGGCGACGCCGCCGCCCTCGCCCGCACCGATCTGCTGGCGGCCGGCGTGCTCGCCGCGGACGTGGTGGCGACCGACGTGGTGGCCCTGCCCAGCGGCTGCGCGACCAGCGCGGCACTGCGCCTGCCCGACCCGCGCGGGCCGCTCGGGGTCATCGCGGGCGGTGGCGACCCGGCCTACGACCCGGCCGACCACCAGCCCGATCAGCCCGAGCCGACCACCGAACCCTCACCGACGGGCGAGGAGACGGGCAGCGAGGACCCGTCACCGGCACCCACCGAGTCCGGTGAGGCGACGGAGCCGGACGAGGGCGGCCCCTCGCCGTGGCCACTGCCGACGCTGCCCTTCCCCTGACCGGGGCGGGAGCGGTCGACCGGGGCGATCAGCCCTCGGTCTCGGACTCGGTCGCGTCAGCGTCCGGGGTCTCGGTCTCGGTCGCGTCGGCGTCCGGGGCGTCGGTCTCGGCGTCGGTGGACGTCGCCGTCCCCGTCGCCTCGAGGTTCTCGGCGGCCTCGGCCTCGGTGGCGTAGATCGTGAGCTCGCCCTCCATGCCAAGGGCACGGTGACCGCTGATCGTGCAGTAGTACGTGTACGAGCCGGGGAAGAGGTTGAAGACGCCGTCGACGACCTCACCGCCGAGTCCCTGGATGAGGCTGTCGGAGCCCTCGTTCGTGCCACCGACGATCGCGATGTTGTGCTCGGACGGGCCGAGGTTGTCCATCGTGACGGCGATGTCCCCAGACCAGTACAGGCCCTCGGGCTCGCTGAAGCCGAAGTCGAAGGCCTCGATGACGAAGGCACCACCGTCACCCGGGGCGCGCGGCGGGTCGTAGCAGTCCGACCCCTCCGGGCACGCGAGCGCGGCAGCGTCGACGGAACCATCGGGCACGGACGCACAGGCGGACGTGGCAAGGGCAATCGCGCCCGCCCCGACGACAAGCGTGCGGGCGGCGCGGGAACGGGAAGCCGGAAGGCGCGACATGGGTGCGCTGACTCCTTGAGGAACGTCCAGACTCGGCGGGCGAACCGTACCCGCCGAGGTGACGATGACCGAACTTGAGGCGTCGCGCGGAGGCGGCGCCCGCCCCCGAGTCGGATCACGGGGGGTTGCGAGTCTACGATGCGGCGACCTCGCCGCGTCCACCTCGCAGGAGCCACAACCACCGTGTTCGATGCCGTCCTCATCGCCAACCGCGGCGAAATCGCCATCCGGATCGCCCGCGCCTGCAAGGAACTCGGTGTTCGCAGCGTGGCCGTCTACAGCGAGGCCGACCGCGACGCCCTCCACACGCAGGTCGCGGACGAGGCCTACCTGCTGGGTCCGGCACCCGCGGCGGAGAGCTACCTCAACACCGAGCGCATCCTCGAGGTCGCCCGCGAGGTCGCGGTGAACGCCCAGGTGCCGATCGTCCCGGGCACGCCCGAGCCGACCGAGGACCCGGCCGTCGCCATCGCCTTCGGTGACGAACACGGCTACCCCGTCGCGGTGAAGGCCATGTTCGGAGGTGGCGGCCGCGGCATGAAGGTCGTGCACAACGCCGACGAGATGAAGGAGGCCCTCGAGGCCGCGCAGCGCGAGGCACAGGCCGCCTTCGGTCGCGGCGAGTGCTACCTCGAGCGCTACCTCGAGCGTCCGCGTCACATCGAGATCCAGGTCCTCGGGGACCTCGACGGCACCGTCATCCACCTCGGTGAGCGTGACTGCTCGCTGCAACGTCGCCACCAGAAGCTCGTCGAGGAGGCACCGGCCGCCGGCATCACCGAGGAGCTGCGTGCCGCCCTCGGCGCCGCGGCCATCAAGGTCGCCAAGGAGATGGGCTACTACAACGCCGGCACCTGCGAGTTCCTGCTCGACGCCGACGGCGAGTCGTTCTACTTCCTCGAGATGAACACCCGACTGCAGGTCGAGCACCCCGTGACCGAGATGGTCACCGGCGTGGACCTCGTGCACAAGCAGCTGCAGATCGCCTCCGGCGAGGGCATGGGGATGACCCAGGACGACGTGCGCCTGACCGGGCACGCGATCGAACTGCGCCTCAACGCCGAGGACCCGGCCATGGGCTTCGTGCCCTCCCCCGGACTCATCAGCGAGTTCAGCGCGCCCCTCGGCCCGTGGGTCCGCCTCGACACCTCGGCGTTCCCGGGTTACGAGATCCCGCGCGTCTACGACTCGATGTTCGGCAAGCTCATCGTGTGGGGCGAGAACCGCGACGTCGCCCGCATGCGCCTCGTGCGCGCCATCGACGAGATGGTCGTCGAGGGCATCCCGTCGACGCTGGCCTTCGGTCGCCTCGCGATGCTCAACGAGCAGTTCGCCGCCGGCGAGCACAGCACCAACTCCGTCGAGCACGAGTGGGACATCTCCGAGCTGGTCCCCCACGGCCCTGCCGCGTCGGGTGACGAGGACCTCGGTCCCGCCCGCGAGGTCACCGTGGAGGTCGGCGGCCGCCGCCTCGACGTCAAGGTGTTCGGCGAGCTCGCCGTCGCGTCCGGCGGTGCCGGTGGCGGTGGCGGCGTGGCCAAGCGCAAGCGCGCCGCGTCGGCCTCGTCCGGTCCCGTCGCCGCAGCCGGTGACGTCGTCGCCCCGATGCAGGGCACGGTCGTCAAGTACGCGGTCGAGGAGGGTGATGAGGTCGCCGCCGGTGACCTCATCGCGGTGCTCGAGGCGATGAAGATGGAGAACAACATCACCGCCGGTGCCGACGGCACCGTCACCGCCGTGCACTTCGCGGCCGGTGACGTGGTCGAGTCGGGCGCCGTCCTGGCCCACGTCGAGGGCGCCTGACCGCCCGCGCTGCGCGCCCCGCGGCCCCGGCGCCCCGATCCCGCGCTGGGGCGCGGGAGTTCGCGAGCGAACGGCCCGTACCACCCTCGCCACCCCCGTTCCCGCGCTCAGGCGCGGGAGTTCGCGAACGGTCGGCCCCGCACCACCCTCGCCACCCCCGATCCCGCGCTCAGGCGCGGGAACCGGCGGGCGCTGGCAGGAGGATGGGCGGACGCACCCCGAGCTCGTGTGCGCGGACCGCGAGCGAGCCCGCGACCGTGGCGAGGAACGCGCTCTCGTCGTCGAGGTCGCGCCGCGTGACGTAGCCGACCCTGATCCCACTGCGTGCCAGTTCGTCGGTGCGCTCGCTGTCGGCGAGACGGGCCGCGGCGTGCCCATGGTCGACGTCGCCGAGGTACTCGTAGCCGAACCGCACCGACCGGAAGAGGAAGTCGAGCCGGCGGTTGCCGACCCACACCTGTGCCTCGGGGCGGGGATCGAAGCGGAACAGGAGCGGTTGGAGCCTGCGTTCACCCTCGCTCTCGACCGTGATGCCGGCATCCCCGCCGAGGATGCGGCGCGACTCGCGGGCACCGAGCGTCGCGCCCAGCTCCTCGACGCGTGGTGCCAACTGGGGCGTGCGGAGCCTGCCGTCCCACCGGAGTTGGTCCCAGGCCACCCGGATGGCGCGGTCGCCCACACGGTCGGCGAACGCCGCGCTCGCGATCAGGGCGTCGAGGGGCGCCGCGACGCGCACCGCGCCGAAGTCCGCGGTCGGGCGTCGCGGCAGGGGGTCGCGTCGATGAGGAAACGCTCGCGTCGTCAGGCGGCGATCGGGCCGCGTCAGCACCTCGAACAGCGCCAGGTCGGTGAAGCCCGTGACGCCGTAGAGCCCGAGGGCGACCGGCCCCGTGACCACCGCCCGAGGTCGTGCCAGCAGCGCCGCCGCGAAGGCGTCCTGCTCGGGGAGGCGAGCCCCGCCCCGGATCCGGTAGACGCCCCGCGACCAGGGCGCGGCGTGCTCGACGATGGCCGCGCGGAGGAGGTGGTCGGCGGCGTCCTCGCCCATCATCGGCAGCAACTGCCACCGCGCGATCACTCCACGCTGCGCCTCGGCGGTTCGGAGCACGACATCCGGGATCATGCGCCCATCCTGCCCCACACCTCTCCCCGGACGGCGGGTCGCCTGCGCCCCTGTGGACGACCCCGAACCCGCGCCCCAGCGCGGGAACCGGGCGCCCGGCCACCCCACGGCGCGAACCCGTGCGAGTTCCCGCGCCCCAGCGCGGGAACGGGGCGCACCGCCCCGGGCGCGCGACCGCCCCGGGCGCACGGCCGCAGCCGCCCGCCGGGGTCAGCCCTCCTCGAGCCGGACCATGAGCATGCGGGCGCACTCGGTGACCGAGCCCTGCATCGACGGGTAGACGGTCATGGTCTGGGCCAGCTGTGCCACCGACAGGCGGTTCTGGACGGCCACGGCCAATGGCTGGATGAGGTCGCTGGCGCGGGCCGACACCACGACGCCACCGACGACGATCCCCGAGCCCACCATGGCGTGGACCTTGACGAAGCCGTCGGTCGAGTCCGTCATCTTCGCGCGTGGGTTCCCACTGAAGTCGAGGCGGGCGGTGACGATCGGGATCGATGCTGCCGCGGCCTCGTCGGCCGTCAGGCCGACGGTCGCGACCTCCGGGTCGGTGAAGATCGTCGCGGCGACGGCATCCCACCGGATCGGGGTGACCGCCTGACCCAGCGCGTGCCACATGGCGACGCGCCCCCGCATGGCCGCGACGTTGGCCAGCATGACCCGCCCCGTCACGTCACCGGCCGCATAGATCCACCGGCACGACGTGCGCCCCACGGTGTCGACGTCGACGCCGCCCCACTGGTTGACCTCGACGCCGGGGCGCTCGAGGCCGATGTCCTCGCACACCGGCACCTGGCCGACGGTGAACAGGACGTGCGAGCCCTCGACGACGTCCCCACCTGTGAGGCCGACGCGCACGCCGTCTGCATGCGACTCGACGGACTCGGCGCGGGCGTTGCGGAGGATGGTCATGCCGCGGCGCTCGAACACGGTCTCGATGACCTGGGCGGCGTCGGGGTCCTCGGTCGGCAGGATCAGGTCGCGTGACGACACCAGGGTCACCTGCGACCCGAACTGCACGAACGCGTTCGCGAACTCGGCACCCGTCGCACCCGAGCCGACCACGATGAGGTGCTCCGGCACCTCGG
>JBFJMP010000106.1:0-7521 GCA_041633895.1 Nitriliruptoraceae bacterium | reverse complement strand
CCGGTGAACGCGTGCCACCACACGGCGCGAGCCGTCGCGAGCGGCACGTCATCGGCGGTCGCGATCGCGGCGGCGACCATCCCGGCGAGCACGTCACCGGTCCCGCCCGTCCCCAGTTCGGGACCGCCCAACGGCGTCACCCAGACGCGGCCGTCGGGCGCCGCGACGAGCGTCGACGGGCCCTTGGCCACGATGGTCGCGTCCAGCCGGCGGGCCAGCTCCGGGACGCGCTCCACGCGTTGCTCCCACGCGTCGTCGCCGTCGCGTCCCCCACCGATGCGCGCCAGCTCGCGGGCGTGTGGCGTCAGGACCAGGTCGCCGGCGTGCGTCGCCAGCACCTGCGGGTCGTCGCGGTGGACGTTGACGGCGTCGGCGTCCAGGACCAGGCGACGGGCCGAGGACCGCAGGTGGTCGACGACGGCGCGCGTCCCGGCAGTGGGACCCAGCCCCGGCCCGGCCACGACGACGTCGAACGTGTCGACGTCGCCGAGCTGGCCGACGGCGTCCGCCGACACGTGTTCGCCGCTGTGGCGCAGGGGGCGCGTCATCGCCGACGGCACCGCCGGGACGATGACCCGCTGGACGTGGGCGGGCGTGGCCAGCGTGACCAGGCCGGCGCCGGCGTACAGCAGGCCACGCGTGCACAGGATCGCCGCTCCCCCGGCCCCGACCGAACCGGCCACGGCCAGGGCGACCCCACGGGCGCGCTTGTCGTCCGCGGACGCCAACGCAGGCGGGAGTGCCTCGGCGCTGCCCAGCGCCCGCCACGCGACCGCTGGGGGCGCGTACCGGGGGCCGAGGTCCCCGACCACGATGCGTCCCGCGTGGCCAGCCCCCGGCTGCAGGAGCAGTCCTCGCTTCAGGCCCCCGAACGTGACGGTCAGGTCCGCGACGACGGCGTCGTGCGCCACCCCCGTGTCCGCCTCGACGCCGGTCGGGACGTCGCAGGCCACGACCACGGCTCCGCGGGTCCGAGCGGCACGGATGGCCGCCACGAACGCGGCCACGTCCCCGCGCGGGGCGCCGGTCGTGCCGGTGCCGAGCAGGCAGTCGACGACGACGTCCGCACGGGCGAGCGCGGCACCCAACGCCTCGACGCCCAGGCCCGCACCTCCACCGCTGGCCAGCCACGCCGCACGCGCGGCAGCCGCCTCGGCGGACAGGTCCGCGTCGAGCGGCGCGGTGGAGACGACCTCGACGGCCGCGCCCCGGTCGCGCAGCCGCGGGGCCGCACTCCACCCGTCGCCGCCGTTGTTGCCCGAGCCGACGGCGATCACGACGCGTCGGCCCGTCAGGCGGCCGGCTGCCTGCTCCACGCCGCGGGCGAGGTGGCCCGCAGCGCGGTGCATCAGACCAGCCCAGGTGTCGCCGGCGGCCACTGCTGCGGCGTCGCCTGCCCGCGCCGCCGCAGCGTCGAGCAGTGCGACCCCGTGGTGGCTCACTCCACCGTCACCGTCTTGGCGAGGTTGCGGGGCTGGTCGACGTCCTCACCGCGAGACACCGCGACGTGGTAGGCGAACAGCTGCAGCGGGATCGTCGCGATGATCGGCGTCGCCAGTTCGTGCGACGACTCGGGCAGCGTGATCACGTGGTCGGCGTGCTCCTTGAGCTCCGCGACCGAGCCGGTGGTGCCGATGGCGAGGACCGACGCCCCACGTGCACGCACCTCCTGGATGTTGCTGACCATCTTGGGGAACACGTGGCCGGACGGCGCCAGCGCGACGACCAGCGAGCCCTCCTCGATCAGCGCGATCGGGCCGTGCTTCATCTCACCCGCCGGGAAGGCCTCGGCGTGGAGGTAGCTGATCTCCTTGAGCTTCAGCGCGCCCTCCATCGCGATCGGCAGACCCGTGTGGCGGCCGATGAACATCGAGTACGACGTCTGGGCGTACGTGCGCGCGAGCTCGGCGATGTACTCATCCTGTTCCAGGACCTCCTCGACGAGCGCGGCCGAGCCGCCGAGCCGCGTCAGGATGTCCTCGCACTCGCTGGCGTACATCGAGCCGCGGGCCTGGCCGAGGTAGAGCCCGGCGAGGAGCACCGCGACCAACTGCGTCGTGAACGCCTTGGTGGATGCGACCGCGACCTCCGGCCCGGCATGCGTGTAGAGCACCGCGTCGGCCTCACGCGCGAGCGTCGACCCGACGACGTTGCAGATCGTCAGGACCGGGGCGCGCTGGTCGCGGGCGTGGGCCGCTGCCGCGATGGTGTCGCTGGTCTCCCCGGACTGCGAGATGGCGATGACGAGCGTGTGGGGGTTCAGGATCGGGTCGCGGTAGCGGAACTCCGAGGCGACCTCGACCTCGACGGGGATCCGTGCCCAGTGCTCGATCGCCAACTTGCCGACCATGCCGGCGTGCAGCGACGTGCCGCAGGCGACGATGAACACCTTGTCGATGCGACCGAGTTCGTGCTCGTCGATCCGGCACTCGTCGAGGTGGAGGCGTCGCTGGCCGGAGCCACCGGAGTCCTCACGCAGGCGGTCGCGCAGGGTCTCGCGGATCGCCTCGGGCTGCTCGTGGATCTCCTTGAGCATGAAGTGCTCGTAGCCCTGCTTCTCGGCCGCCGCGAGGTCCCAGTCGACGCGGAACTCGTGCGCGGTCGCCGGGTTGCCCTCGACGTCGATCACCTCGACGCCGTCTGCGGTCACGCGGGCCAACTGGTCGTCGAGCAGGGCGGCCACGTCGCGGGTGTGCGCGATCAGCGCGGCCACGTCGGAGGCGCAGTACCCGACGCCGTCCGCGTGCGCCACGATCAACGGCGCCTCCCGCTTGGCGACGACGATCTCACCCGGGAAGCGCCGGTGGACCACGCACAGGGCGAAGGCGCCACGCAGGCGACCGACGACACGCCGGACGGCCTCCAACAGGTCCGCGTCGTCACCCATCGCGTCGACCGCCTCGGCGACGAGGTGGGCCGCGACCTCGGTGTCGGTCTCGGACGCGTACGTGACCGTGTCCGGCAGCTCGCCGCGCAGGGCGGCGTAGTTCTCGATGATCCCGTTGTGGACGACGGCCACGTCACCGGACCCGCCCGGGTGGGGGTGGGCGTTGCGGTCGTTGGGCGCGCCATGGGTGGCCCACCGGGTGTGACCGATGCCGCTGACGCCGGTCAGCGACTGGCCCTCGAGGGCATCACGGAGGTTGGCGAGCTTGCCCGCGCGCTTGACGATCGACAGCTCTGCACCCGTGTCCACGACGACGCCGGCCGAGTCGTACCCGCGGTACTCGAGGCGGCCGAGTCCGGCGACGATCTGGGCAAGCGCGTCCTCACGACCGGTGATTCCGACGATTCCACACATGGGCACCTCCAGGGCGCGTACTCGGGGTGCACGGGATGCATCCGGGTGAACGCGACGGCGCGGCCACTGGCACGCGATCGCACCTCCGAGGCTAACGCGCCGGGCTCGGTCACCGGCCCCGGTCGGTCGGCCAGCGCCGCGCGGCCCCGGCGACCAGCGTGCGCAGGTCGTCGCGTGGGTCACCGGCTGCCGGGACGACGGACCGCGGACGGCCGTCGTGCGACACCAGGCACAGGCCCACCGGCAGCCCCTGCGCGTCGGCGACCACGTGCAGGGCGGCGCCGAGGGCCGCGTCCTCCATGTGCAGCGCCAGGCCCTCTTCGATCAGGGGCAAGACCGTGGCGTCCTGCTCCCGCAGGATGCACTCGACCTGCAGCGCCACCTGCGCCCCGACCCGGTCGACGAGCGCCCGGTCCTCGGCGTCGCGGGCCGCGCACCACCGGGCGACGTCGTCGTCGGAGGCGGTCGTCGGGAACGTGGCCCGCAGCCGTGCCTCGAAGCGCACGTCGTCGGTGACCTCGTCGGGATTCGACGGCACCACGCCACCTCGATCGGCGAGCCACCGGGCCCGCAGGTGCGGGCGTGAACGTGACAGGATCAGCTCGCTCTGCAGGTGCAACGGCAGCGCGAAGTACGTCCGCCACGACAGCTCGTCGGGGCGCTCGCTGAGCCGCTCCAGCGCGGGCTCGTCGGCGTACAGCAGCGGCAGCTGGGGCTGGGCACTCCCCGCGGGCGTCGACGGGCCGACGGCGAGCATGAACGGCAGGTCACGACGCAGGACGTCCGCGACGAGGTCGACGCGTTCACGCAGCGACTGCAGGCGCACGCGGTCGGCGTTGAACGCCTCGAAGTGGACCCAGCCGGCACAGACGGCGGCGATGTCCCAGGCGATCTCGTTGGCGACGTCGCGCCAGTCCGCGGGGCGGGTGAACGCGAGGTGGGACCAGGCTCCCCGCCAGTCGTCGCCGATGCGCATGCGCGTCCCCGGCAGCGGCCCGGACACCCAGTCGTCGGGCATGTCGTGAGACTCGACGAGACCCACCCGAAACCTCCCAGGCCGGGAGCAGGGTGTCTACCACTCGTGATGGCCGCACACGTGGAGGTGCCGCCGGCGGCAGTCTGACGGGGCCGGTCAGGCGTCCTCGAGGGAGAGCGAGTCGGTGACCGCGGCGGCGATCCGGTCCGCCGCAGAACGGGCATCCTGCTCGGTCGGGGCCTCGACCATCACGCGCACGAGCTGTTCCGTGCCCGACCGACGGACCAGCACCCGGCCGCTGCCGTCCAGGCCGGCCTCGACGTCCTTGACCACGGCCCACACGTCATCGGCGTCGTCGAGGCGCGCCTTGTCCACGTCCGCGACGTTGACGAGCACCTGTGGCAGGCGCGTCATCACCCCGGCGAGGTCGGCCAGGGACGCTTCGCGGCGGGCCATCGTCGTCAGGAGCTGCACGGCGGACAGGATCCCGTCGCCGGTGGTCGCGTGGTCCAGGGCGATGAGGTGCCCGGACTGTTCGCCGCCGAGCGCCAACTGGCGCTCACGCATGGCCTGCAGCACGTAGCGGTCGCCGACCTGGGTCGTCACGACATCGATGCCGTGCGAGGACATCGCGTGGTGGAAGCCGAGGTTGGTCATGACCGTGGTCGCCACCGCGTCGCCTGCGAGGGCACCGCGCTGGTGCGCGTCCTGGGCCAGCACTGCGAGGATGACGTCGCCATCGACCTCCGCACCGGCGGCGTCCGCACAGATCAGCCGGTCGGCGTCACCGTCGTGGGCGATCCCGATGTCCGCACCGTGCTCGCGGACCGCCGCCTGCACGACGTCGGGATGGGTGGACCCGCAGCCGTCGTTGATGTTGCCGCCGTCCGGGGCGTCGAAGATCGACACGACCCGGGCGCCGAGGTGGCGGTAGACCTGCGGGGCGATCTGGCTCGCCGCGCCGTTGGCGCAGTCGACGACGATCGACAGGCCGCTGAGGGACACCCCGTCGGCCGAGGCGACGACGTGTTCGACATAGCGGCCGATGGCGTCCGCGACGTAGAGGACCCGGCCGATCGACGTGCCGACGGGGCGCGGACCGAGGTCCTCGTGGAGGAGTTCCTCCAAGCGGTCCTCCTCGGCGTCCGACAGCTTGAAGCCGTCGCCACCGAAGAACTTCACCCCGTTGTCGCCGACCGGGTTGTGGGACGCGGAGATGACCGCTCCCGCGGCAGCGTCCGTGGTGGCGGTCAGGTGCGCGATGGCGGGCGTGGGGAGGACACCGGCGACGACGGCGGTGCCACCGGCTGAGGTGATGCCAGCGACCAGTGCGGCCTCCAGCATCTCGCCGGACCAACGCGGGTCCCGACCCACGACCACCTCGGGGCGGGTGTGGCCCTCCTCGACGAGGACGGACACGACCGCGCGACCGAGTCGCAGCGCCAGTTCCGGGGACACGACCGAGTTGGCCTGCGCGCGAATGCCGTCCGTGCCGAAGATGCGTTCCATCGGAGGCTCACCGGGTCGTGGTGGATGCAACCGTGCCACAACCGCGGACGGCGGGCTCGGATGGCGAACATGACGATGGCGCCGACCGAGTCGGCGCCATCGTGGTGATCTGCGTCAGCGCTTGGAGAACTGCGGGGCGCGACGGGCCTTCTTGAGGCCGAACTTCTTGCGCTCGACCTTGCGGGCGTCCCGCGTGAGCAGGCCAGCGCGCTTGAGGGGCGTGCGCCACTCGGGGTCCTCGAGCGACAGGGCGCGGGCGATGGCGAGGCGCAGTGCGCCGGCCTGACCCGTGGTGCCGCCGCCGTTGATGCGGGCGTCGACGTCCCAGGCGCCCATCTGCTCGAGCAGCTCGAAGGGCTCGAGGACGTGCGAGCGGAGCTTCTCCGTCGTCACGTAGTCCTCGAAGCTACGACCGTTGATCGTGATCGTCCCGGTGCCGCGGGTCACGCGGGCACGGGCGACGGAGGACTTGCGGCGTCCGACGTGAATGGTCTCAGCCATGGTGCGGTGCCTTTCGGGAACGTCAGATGTGGTCGGGCAGCGGCTTCGGCTGCTGCGCCGTGTGCGGGTGGTCAGCACCGGCGTAGACCTTGAGCTTGGAGCCCATGGCGCGACCGAGCTTGTTCTTGGGCAGCATGCCCTTGACCGCCGTCTCGACGATGGCCGTCGGCTTCTTGTCCAGCACGTCCAGGAACGGCACGGACTTGATGCCGCCCGGGAAACCCGAGTGGCGGTGGTAGACCTTGTCGGCCGCCTTCTCGCCGGCGAGTTCGATCTTGTCGGCGTTCACGACGACGACGTAGTCACCCATGTCCATGTGGGGGGTGAACGTCGGCTTGTGCTTGCCGCGCAGGACGCTCGCGATGCGCGTGGCGAGTCGACCGAGGGTCTGGCCCTCGGCGTCGACGACGTACCAGTCGCGCGAGATGTCCTTGGCGCTGGGGCTGTAGGTCCGCATGGCTGCAGCCTTGTGTGGTCTGGCGGTTGGAAGGCTCGCGTCGGGCCGCGTGCCGGGCATCGAGTACCACGGCAGGGAACGATGTGGTGGCGAGCAAACGCGGCCCACAGCGGGCCGCGACGAGCCAAGGCTACCGCCTGCGTGGAATACCGGCAACCGCCGCGCGACGTGGGCGCGCGACGGGGCGCGCCGCACCGGGTCAGCGAGGTTCGAGGACGAACAGCTCGATGCGGCGATCGACGAGGTCCGCACGTGCGCGGTACTCGGCGAAGTCACCGTAGATGGCATCCAGCCTGGGCCACAGCACCTCGCGCTCACCGTCCGACGCGAGCCGGGCGCGGACGTCGCGGATGGGCTGGCCCTTCAGGTGCATCCGGCAGTCCGGGTTGGCCGTGAGGTTGAAGTACCAGGCCGGGTGCTGCGGCATACCGGCCTTGGACGCCACGACGACCACGTTCGGGTCGTCCTCGAGCACGATCAGCGGGGTCTCGTAGGCCGCGCCGGACTTCGCGCCCGTGTGGTGGAGGACACCGACCGGGGCGCCGCCGATGAACGTGGCCCCCAGGCGGCCGTTGGTCAGTCGGAAGACCGTGGCGTTGACCTTCGACATGATCGGGATGATCCTGTCGGCGCGCGCGAGTTCCTGCTCGGTGAACTGGCGGACCGGCTCGTCGCCCCCCTCCGGCTTGCGCCCGGGCCTCAGGTTCTTCACTGACGCAACCAGGTTCTTCACGCCCTCGAGCATGCTGTTCTCCTCCGCCTGCGGCGCAGGCTAGT
>JBFJMP010000105.1:0-7570 GCA_041633895.1 Nitriliruptoraceae bacterium | reverse complement strand
GCACGCAAGCTCATGAAGATGATCGAACGCCACGTCCAGGCGCATGGGCTCCCGTCTGAAGCACGTGCGGTGCGCCCCTCCTCCGGCGTGGTCCTCAAGCCGACCGGGCCACTGTCACCGAAGAACCCGATGCCCGCGCGTGACGCCGCACCCACACGGCCCACTGCCGCGCGGCCCACCCCCGCGCCGACCCCACCTCCAGCACCGACCGCGGCCAGCGCGGACGGCGACGACGATGCGGTCGGTGGCGCCGCGCTGGTCGCCCAGCTGCGCGAGCTGGCCGACCTGCACGCCGCGGGCGCGCTCAGCGACGACGAGTTCCAGCGCGCGAAGGACCGCCTGCTGGGCTGACGCACCCCGGCCGCCCCCGTCACCCCTTGAAGGTGGAGGGCCCCGCGTCGCCGAATGGCTCGTCGCGTTCCGCCACGGCCTGCCGGAACCCGGCCTCGGCAGCGCGCTGCTGGAAGGCGTAGCCCTCTGCCGTGTGGCGGGTGATGCCGTCGAACACCGTCCCGAGCACCTGGGTCGCGTGCAGGCCCTGCCCGAAGGTCTGCTGGTTGACGAGGATCTTCATCATCATGAGCTGGTTCAGCGGCATCCGGGCGATCCGTTCGACCAGGGCCTCGGTGCGCTCGTCGAGTTCGGCTGCCGGCGGGGCCTCGATGGCGAGCCCCCACTCGACCGCCTCCGCCCCGGAGAGCGAGTCCCCCGTGAACAGCAGGCGCTTCGCCCGTTGCGGTCCGAGGCGGTGGGCCCACATCGACGTCGTGGGCGACCCCCACACCCGTGCCGGCGGATACCCGATCTTGGCGTCCTCGGCGATGACCAGCAGGTCCGAGCACAGGGCGAGGTCGGTCCCGCCGGCCACACAGAACCCGTGGACCTTGCAGACGACCGGAGTCGACGCGTGGAACAGCGTCATGAAGGCGCGCACGTTCCGGCCCATCATCGCGTAGTCGACCATCGGGTCCCACGTGCCGTTCGGGTCGTGGTTCATCGCCATGACCTTCGGGTCCGTCGGCGCCCCGGCCGGCACGCCGTCGGCCGCCGCGCCCGCCCCGACGCCAAGGCCCTCGGCGGAGTCGACCAGGTCGTAGCCGCCGCAGAAGCCCTTGCCGTTGCCGGACAGCAGGATGACGTGCACCTCTGGGTCGAGGTCGGCGTACTCGACGCAGGCAGCCAGCTCACTGATGAGGCGCGGGGTCAGGCCGTTGCCCCGCTCGGGACGGTCCAGGGTGATGCGGGCAACCCGGTCCGCCGCCTCGTAGGTCATCGTCTGCAGGTCGTCCATGCCGCCCTCTCCCGTCGCGCGCCCCGTCGGCGCACCGCAGTCAAGCAGCGACCGACGTCAGGCCCCGCCCCGTTCCGCCAGCCCACTGGCGAAGGCGAGCAGGGTCATGGCCGTGGCCATGACGGTCCGCCCGTCGTGGTCGGCGCTCGCATCCACCTCGACGAGATCCGCCGAGCGGACCGCGGGATGCGCGCCGAAGCGATGGACGGCTGTGAGCAGCTGATCGGGCGTCATGCCACCCGGCCGAGCGCCGGGACAGGTCGGGGCGAAGGCCACGTCGAGCACGTCCATGTCAATGTCGACGTGGATCGCCTCGACGCCCCGGAGGTGGTCGAGCGCCCAGTCCACCGCCCAGTCCACGCCGCGGCGGTGGACCTCGGGCATCGTGATGACCTGGATGCCCCGTTCCCCGCACCATGCGGCGTAGGGCGCCGAGTTCGTGAAGCGACCGATGCCGATCTGGACGACGTTGGTCGGGTCGAGCCCGTCCTCGACGAGGCCACGGATGGGCGTCCCGTTGCGCGGTCCGTCGTCGAGGTGGCGCACGTCGTGGTGGGCATCCAACGTGATGACGCCGACGCGGGAGAGGTCGGGCCCGAGCAGCCCGGTCACCACGGGCCGGGTGATGGCGTTGTCGCCGCCGATGAACGCGTGGACCGCGGCCGCCGCATCCAGGTCTGCCGCGAGCCCCCGGGTCCGGACCATCGCCTGCTGCAGGTCCAGTCCCGCCACGTCCCAGTCGCCGAGGTCCTCGACACGAACGGACGCCGCGAGGTCCGTCCCCGCCACCGGGTCGAAGGGTGACAGGCGCTGCAGGGCGGCACGCACGTCGGGCGGGGTGCGCCAGGCCTCGCTGGGGCTGATCGAGCCGACGGAGGTCGGCACGCCGACGACACGCAGGAGCGGCGCGGACGCCGGCGCCTCCCCATGGCTGCCGTCGAGCCACGCCGACGCGCGTGGCCACTGCGCGTCGTCACCGGCCGGCGGTCGGGCGAACGTCACGATGCCTCCTCCACGATCCGACCGGCGCGCGCCACGACCGCCCCGCCCCGCACCACGGTGTCTACGATGGGCACCCCGGGTCGGTAGGCGAGGTGGGTGTGGGACGGGGCGTCGAGCACGACGAGGTCGCCCTGCGCCCCGACCGCCACCCGGCCCACGTCATCCCGCTTCAACGCCGTTGCGCCCCCGACCGTCGCCGCCCACAACGCCTCGTCCGGCGTCAGGTGGCACTCGCGGACCCCGAGGGCGACCATCAACGGCATGGACGTGGTGAACGACGTGCCCGGGTTGCAGTCCGTCGCCAAGGCCACCACCACCCCGGCGTCCAGCAGCCGGCGCGCGTCGGGGTAGGGCGACCGGGTCGAGAACTCGGCGCCGGGCAGCAACGTCGCCACCACGCCAGCGTCCGCCAGTGCGCCCACGTCGTCATCGGTCAGGTACGTGCAGTGGTCCGCGGACGCGGCCCCGACCTCGCAGGCCACCTGGACGCCGGGACCGTGGCCCAACTGGTTGGCGTGGACCCGTGCCATCAGCCCGGCCGCGCGCCCCGCGGCCAGGATCGCACGCGCCTCGTCCGCCCCGAACGCCCCGTCCTCGACGAAGACGTCGATCCACCGCGCCGCAGGGGCCACGGCATCGAGCATGTCCCCCGTCACGAGGTCGACGTAGCTGGCCACGTCGCCGTCGAACTCCGGCGGGACGACGTGTGCCCCGAGGAAGGTGACGTCATCCGTCAGCGCCCGCGCGACCTCGGCGGCGACGAGCTCCGACTCGACGGTCAGGCCGTAGCCCGTCTTGACCTCGATCGTGGTCGCCCCCTGGCGCAGCAGTTCGGCCGCCAGCCGCCGCGCTCCCCGGTCGAGGTCCGACCGGGACGCCGCGCGCGTCGCCGCGACCGTCGACCGGATCCCGCCGGCGGCGTAGGCCCGGCCTGCCATGCGTGCGGCGAACTCGTCGGCCCGGTCGCCGGCGAACACGAGGTGCGCATGGCTGTCGACGAAGCCGGGGACGACCGCGCGCCCCGCCACGTCGAGGACGTCGTCGCAGGCCGGGGCGTCCTCGGCGGGGCCGACCCAGGCGACGCGGCCCTGCTCGATCGCGACGGCGGCATCGGGCAGGCGCCCCAACGGTGAGCCGTCCCCCACCGACTCGTCGCAGGTCACGAGTTCGCCGATGCCCGTGACCAGCAGGGACGGTTCGGAGCTCATGCCGTGTCCTCGCGCATCGGCACCCGCACGTCGTGGTCGTCGGCGACCTCCACGGCGCGTTCGTAGCCCGCGTCCACGTGGCGGATGATGCCCATCTCCGGGTCGTTGGTGAGGACCCGCTCGAGCTTCTGCGCCGCGAGTTCCGTGCCGTCGGCGACCGACACCTGGCCGGCATGGATCGAACGACCGATGCCGACGCCGCCACCGTGGTGGAGCGACACCCAACTGGCTCCCGAGGCCACGTTCACCATGGCGTTGAGCAGCGGCCAGTCCGCGATGGCATCGGAACCGTCGAGCATGCCCTCGGTCTCGCGGTAGGGCGACGCGACCGAGCCACAGTCGAGGTGGTCGCGACCGATGACGACCGGGGCCGAGATGCGTCCGTCGGCGACCATCTGGTTGAACTCGAGTCCCGCGCGGTCACGCTCCCCGTGCCCGAGCCAGCAGATCCGGGCGGGCAGGCCCTCGAAGGCCACCCGCTCGCGCGCCAACGTGATCCAGCGATGCAACGCCTCGTTGTCCGGGAACAGGCGCAGGATCGCGTCGTCGGTCGCGGCGATGTCGGCCGGGTCGCCGGACAACGCGGCCCACCGGAACGGCCCCTTGCCCTCGCAGAACAGGGGACGGATGTAGGCGGGGACGAAGCCGGGGTAGTCGAAGGCCCGACCGAATCCGCCCAGTTGGGCCTCGGCCCGCAGCGAGTTGCCGTAGTCGAACACCTCGGCGCCGGCGTCCTGGAAACCGACCATGGCCTCGCAGTGGACGGCCATCGACTCACGCGCCCGCTTGATGAACCCCTGCGGGTCCCCGGTGCGCTCGCGATCCCAGTCCTCGAACGCGACGTCGGCCGGCAGGTAGGCCAACGGGTCGTGGGCCGACGTCTGGTCGGTGACGATGTCGACCTCGACGCCGCGACGAAGCAGTTCCGGGACGACATCGGCGCAGTTGCCGACGACCCCGACCGACAGGGCGCGACGGTCGGCCTTGGCGGCGAGCACCCGGTCCAGGGCCTCGTCCAACGAGTCGGCCTTCTCGTCGAGGTAGCGCGTCTGGATGCGGCGGTCGATGCGGCTGCCGTCGACGTCGACGAGCAGCGCCGCCCCGCCGTTCATCGTCACCGCGAGCGGCTGTGCACCGCCCATGCCCCCGACGCCCCCGCTGAGGGTCAGCGTCCCGGCCAGTGAGCCGCCGAAGTGCGTGTCGGCGACCGCGGCGAAGGTCTCGTAGGTGCCCTGCAGGATTCCCTGGGTGCCGATGTAGATCCACGACCCCGCCGTCATCTGGCCGTACATCGTCAGGCCCAGCGCGTCGAGGCGACGGAACTCGTCCCACGTCGCCCAGTCCGGCACGAGGTTGGAGTTCGCCAGGATCACCCGCGGCGCCCATTCGTGGGTGCGCATCACGCCGACCGGGCGCCCCGACTGGACGAGCATCGTCTCGTCGTCCTGCAACGTCGTCAGCGTCCGGACGAGCGCGTCGAACGACGCCCAGTCACGCGCCGCCCTCCCCGTCCCGCCGTACACGACCAACTGGTCGGGGTGTTCGGCGACCTCGGGGTCGAGGTTGTTCTGCAGCATCCGCAGCGCCGCCTCCTGACCCCACCCGGGGGCGGTGCGTGTGGTGCCTCGTGGGGCACGAACGGGGCGCGGTCCGGACATGGTGTCCTCCTCGATGGTCAGCGATGGGCACGGTTCGGCACGGATGGGTCAGGCGAGTCCTCCGACGGCGGCCTCGACGGCGGCGCGCAGTCGGCCGGAGGCCACGAGGTCCACGGTCGCCTCGATCTCGGGGCTGAGGAGTCGGTCCGGCCCGGGTCCGTCGACGACCTCGCGAAGCGCGGCGACGGCCGCACCCGTGCCGGGTCCGGGGCGCAGCGGGGCGCGCAGGTCGATGCCGCGGGCGGCGGTCAGCACCTCGACGGCCAGCACGCGGCTCAGGCCGTCGACCGCGCGGCGCAGCTTCCGGGCGGCATGCCACCCCATGGACACATGGTCCTCCTGCATGGCCGACGACGGGATGGAGTCGACGCTCGCGGGCGCCGCCAGGCGCTTGAGCTCGGACACGATCCCGGCCGCCGTGTACTGGGCGATCATGTGGCCGGAGTCCGTCCCCGGGTCGTGCGCGAGGAACGGCGGCAGGCCGTGGCTGCGGTCGACGTCGAGGAAGCGGTCGGTGCGGCGCTCGGACATGGACGCGACGTCGGCCACCGGGATGGCGAGGAAGTCGAGGACGTGCGCGATCGGGGCGCCGTGGAAGTTGCCGTTCGACACGACGCGGCCGTCGCCGGTCACCACTGGGTTGTCGATGGCGGCGGCGAGCTCCCGGGTCGCGACGAGGCGGGCGTGATCCACCGTGTCGCGCGCGGACCCCAGCACCTGTGGGCTGCAGCGCAACGAGTACGCATCCTGGACACGGGTGTCCTCGGGGGTGTCGTGCGACGCGACGATCGGGGAATCGGCGAGCAGTCGCCGGAGGTTGGCGGCGGACGCCGACTGGCCGGGGTGTGGGCGCAGCTCCTGCAGGTCGGCGGCGAAGGCGTTCGCGGTGCCCAGCAGGCCCTCCACGCTCATGGCCGCGGCGATGTCGGCGACGACGAGCAGGTGGTCGAGATCGGCGATCGCCAGCAGCAGCATCCCCAGCATGCCGTCGGTCCCGTTGACCAGCGCGAGGCCCTCCTTGGCCGCCAGCGTGATCGGCGCGAGCCCGTGATCGGCGAGCGCGTCCGCGGCTGGCCGCGTCGTGCCGTCGACGTCGATGACCGTGCCCTCCCCCGTGAGGACGACGGCGACATGGGACAGGGGCGCGAGGTCGCCCGAGCACCCCAGCGAGCCGTACTCGTGCACGACCGGTGTCAGCCCGGAGTTCAGCAGCGCGGCGAGGGCGTCCACGACGACGGGGCGGACGCCGGTGTGTCCGGAGGCCAACGTCTTGAGGCGCAGGAACATCATCGCCCGCACCACCTCGACCTCGACGGCGGGGCCGGTTCCGGCCGCGTGGGACCGGATGAGGGACCGCTGCAACTGCTCGCGGCGCTCGGTCGGGATCTGGGTGTTGGCCAGCGCCCCGAAGCCGGTCGAGATGCCGTAGGCGGGCTCGGTGGCCGCGGCCAGCTTGTCGACCACCGACCTCGCCGTGGCCGTGCGTTCCCGCACGGCGGGCGCGACGGCCACGCGCGCCCCGTGACGGGCCACGGCGACCACGTCGGCGGCGGTCGGAGCGGTCAGGGTCAGCGTGATGTCGTCCATGCTTCAGCACACCACAGACCCGGTCCGTCGGGAACGCCCGATCGGCAGGTAGTGTCTCGGATACGAGACAGGCGATCCATGTCACAGGTCCCGGCCGCCGCACGCACGATCGCGGTCCTGCAGCACCTGGCCCGCCACGCCCGGCCGGTCAGCGCCGCGGCCGTCGCCCGGGACCTCGGGCTGCCGCGCTCCAGCACCTATCACCTGCTGACGACGCTGGCCGAGGCGCGGTTCGTGACGCACCTGCCGGACCAGCAGCGCTGGGCGCTGGGCGTCGGTGCCTTCGAACTCGGCCAGGCCTACCTGCGGGACCAGCCGCTGGAACGGCTCGGCCGGCCCCTGCTCCACCGCCTCGCCCACGACCTGCGGATGTCGGCGCACCTGGCGATCCTCGACGGCCGCGACGTCGTCTACCTGCTGACCGAACGTCCGCCCCACACCGTGCCGCTCGTCGTCGACGTCGGCGTGCGCCTGCCCGCCCACCTCACGGCCAGCGGCCGCGCCCTGCTGGCCGAGCAGTCGGCGGCCCAGGTCCTGGCGACCTTCCCCGACCGGCGCAGCCTGACCCGCCGGACCGCGATCGGTCCGACCTCACCGGCCCAGCTCCGACGGGTCCTCGCGGGTGTCCGACGGGACGGCGTCGGTCGTGAGGACGGCGAGATCGACCCGACCCTGGCCTCGGTCGCGGTGACGGCGCACGACCACGCGGGCCGGGCCGTCGCCGCAGTCACCCTGACCTTCCCCGCTGCGGCCCACGACACAGCCGCACGCGACGACCTCGCCGAGCGGGCACGGACCACCGCGGAGCAGTTGACGTCGCGACT
>JBFJMP010000104.1:0-7583 GCA_041633895.1 Nitriliruptoraceae bacterium | reverse complement strand
GACATGGTGGTCTTCTCCGCCGGCATCCGGCCTCGCGACGAGATCGCCCATGCCGCCGGGCTCGAGATCGGTGAGCGCGGTGGCGTGGTCGTCGACGAGGCATGCCGGACCTCGGCGCCCCACGTCTGGGCGATCGGCGAGTGCGCCGTGGCCCTCGGGCGGACGTGGGGCCTCGTGGCTCCCGGCTACGACATGGCGGCCGTCGTCGCCGACCGCATCCTCGGTGGCGCCGCCGCGTTCGAGGGAGCCGACCTGTCCACGAAGCTCAAGCTGCTCGACGTCGACGTGGCCTCGATCGGTGACGCCCACGGTGAGACCCCGGGGGCGGTGGCCCTCGTGCTGGACGACCCGACGGCGGCGACCTACCAGAAGGTCGTGACCAGCGCGGACGGGCGCCGGGTGCTCGGGGCCGTCCTCGTCGGGGACGCCGAGCCGTACGGACGGCTGGTGTCGCTCGTGCGCCGCGCGGCGGACGTCGACGGCAGTGTGCGGGACCTGCTCGCCCCGCCCGCCGCAGGCGCGGCCGTCGCGGACGACGACCTGGTGTGCACGTGCGTGAACGTGTCGTACGGGCAGGTCCGACAGGCGGTGCGCGATGCGGGGTGCGCCACCGTCGGGGCCATCAGTGCGGAGACGGGCGCCGGCACCGGGTGCGGGAGCTGCCTCGTCACCTGTCGCAGCGTGTTGGGTGCCGAACTCGCGGCGAGCGGCGTCGAGGTGGACCGCTCGCTGTGCGAGCACTTCGCCCACACCCGTCAGGACCTGTTCGACCTCGTCCGTGTCGGGGGGCTTCGCTCGTTCGCCGAGGTCCTCGACCTCCACGGCACCGGCACGGGCTCCGGCTGCGAGGTGTGCAAGCCGACCGTGGCCTCGATCCTGGCGAGCGCCTTCAACGACTACGTGCTGGGGGAGGACCGGGGACCGCTGCAGGACACCAACGACCGCTTCCTGGCGAACATCCAGAAGGACGGGACGTACTCGGTCGTGCCGCGCATTCCCGGCGGCGAGATCACGCCCGAGCGGTTGATGGTCATCGCCGAGGTGGCACGGGACTTCGACCTGTACACGAAGGTGACCGGTGGCCAACGGATCGACCTGCTCGGTGCCCGCCTCGACCAGTTGCCGGCGATCTGGCAGCGGCTCGTCGACGCCGGCCTCGAGTCCGGACAGGCGTACGGCAAGTCGGTCCGCACCGTGAAGTCGTGCGTCGGCTCGACATGGTGCCGGTACGGGGTCCAGGACTCCACGGCGCTGGCGATCCTCCTCGAGGAGCGCTACCGCGGCCTGCGGTCGCCCCACAAGCTGAAGTTCGCGGTGTCGGGCTGCTCGCGCGAGTGTGCCGAGGCGCAGAGCAAGGACGTCGGGGTGATCGCCACCGACGACGGCTGGAACCTGTACGTCTGCGGCAACGGCGGCATGCGTCCCCGGCATGCCGTCCTGCTGGCCACCGACCTGTCGACCGAGGAGTTGGTGACGCTGGTCGATCGCTTCCTCATGTACTACGTGCGGACCGCTGACCGACTCCAGCGCACGGCGCCCTGGCTCGAGGAGCTCGAGGGCGGCATCGACCACGTCCGAGCGGTGGTCGTCGACGACGCCCTCGGCCTGGCCGCCGACCTCGAGGCCGCCATGCGGGCGCACGTCGACACGTACGAGGACGAGTGGGCGCGCACGCTCGCCTCGCCCGAGCGTCTGGCGGAGTTCCGCCACTTCGTCAACGACGACGCCCCCGATCCCGACCTCGCCTATGCGCGTGAGCGCGGCCAGCGCCAACCCCTGCCCCTTGCCCTGCCGCTCGTGGAGGTTCGCTGATGTCCCTGCTCGCCCCGCCCACCACCACCTGGATCGACATCTGCCCGGCCGCGGCCATCCCCGCCGGGGCCGGCGTCGCGGCGAACGTGGCGGGCCATCAGGTCGCGCTCCTGCGGACCGACGCCGGCGACCTCCACGCCATCGACAACCGCGATCCGTTCACCGGCGCGAACGTGCTGGCCCGCGGGATCGTCGGCATGTCCGGGCCACGCCCCATCGTCGCATCGCCCCTGCGCAAGCAGCGGTTCTGCCTGGTGACCGGTGCGTGCCTCGACGACGAGTCCGTGGCCCTGACCGTGCACGAGGTCCGCACCGTGCTCGGACGTGTCCAGCTCCGCCTGCCCTCCGCGACCGGTCCCGCCCCCGCACGACCCACCCCCGACCAGGAGGTCTCCTGATGCCCATCTCTCCGTCCGCGACCAGGAACGTTCGGTCCCTGTGGTCCTTCACCGGGCGCCACCGAGTCCTCCACCTGACCTGGTTCGCCTTCTTCCTGACGTTCGTCGTCTGGTTCAACATGGCTCCACTGATGGGCGCCATCGGTGACACCTTCGGGCTGTCCACGGAGCAGAAGACGGTCCTGGCGCTGTGCAACGTCGCGCTGACCGTGCCCGCCCGCGTGCTGATCGGGATGGCGCTCGACCGCTGGGGGCCGCGCCGCGTGTTCTCGTCGATCCTGGTCTACGCCGCCGTCCCGACGCTGGTGTTCGCTGCGGCACCGACCTTCGAGGTGCTGGTCGCGTCCCGTCTCGCCATGTCCATCGTCGGCGCGGGGTTCGTCGTCGGCATCCGAATGGTCTCGGAGTGGTTCCCGTCCGACGAGATCGGCACCGCCGAGGGCGTCTACGGCGGGTGGGGCAACTTCGGCTCGGCCGCGGCCGCACTGCTCCTGCCCAGCGTTGCCGGGTTCATCGGTGGCTGGCGTTACGCCGTCGGTGCCACCGGTGTCGCCGCCGCGCTGTACGGCCTGTACTACGTGCGCTCGGTCGCGGACACACCGGACGGTCGCACCTACGCCCGCCCCCGCCGTCAGGGTGCGCTCGAGGTGACGTCACGCTCCGCCGTGTTCGGGCTGATCGCGCTGAACATCCCACTGCTCGGCGTGCTGGGCCTGGTCGCCTGGCGGCTGCAGCGGGTCGAGCTGCTGACCACGGCGCACCTGGCCGTCGTGGCGGTCGTCCTCGTCGGCCTGCTCGCCTTCCAGACGCGCCAGATCCTGCGGGTGAACGCCCCGGCCCTGCGCAACGAGTACCCCGAGGCGGATCAGTACCCGTTCCGGTCGGTCGCGATCCTGTGCCTGTCCTATGCGGTGACGTTCGGATCCGAACTCGCGGTGGTGTCGATGCTGCCCACGTTCTTCGCGGACACGTTCACCCTGTCCGAGGTGGTCGCCGGGGCCGTCGCATCCGCGTTCGCGTTCATGAACCTCGTCGCCCGCCCGCTCGGGGGACTGGCATCGGACGTCCTCGGGTCCCGGACGCGGACGCTGAGGGCCCTGCTCGCGGCGCTGGCCGGCGGCTACGTCCTGATGGCCCTCGTGGGGTCCTCGTGGCCAGTGGTGGCGGCGATGGGTGCGGCCATGGTGTGCTCGTTCTTCGTGCAGGCCGGCGAGGGCGCCACGTATGCGATCGTGCCGCTGGTGAAGCGTCGGGTCTCGGGCCAGATCTCGGGGATGGTCGGCGCGTACGGCAACGTCGGGGCGCTGTGCTTCCTGACCCTGTTGCTCTTCGCCGGTCCGTCCGCGTTCTTCCTGGCGATCGGCGGGGCGGCGGTGGTCGCGGCGCTGATCGCGACGACGCTCGCCGAACCGTCGACCGCCGAGCACGACGAGGTCATGGAGGCCCCGTCCGTGGTGGCAGCCCCGGTCGAGCCGGTGACCGTCCCCGTCTGAGCGCGCCGTCCGGCCGTTCCGCCTCGTCCGGGGGCCCTCAGGGGCCCCCGGACGGCGTCGGGACCTGGTCGGGATCTGCGCTCACGTGCATGATCCAGGCCGAGCCGCGGGCGCAGGTCGCCTGGCTCTTGACGAAGACGCGTCGGACGCCGTCGTCGAGGAGCACCTCGGACTCGAACACCTCGTCCTCGGCGGACAGCACCTCCCAGCCGTCGAGGCGCAGGTACGCGACCATGATCTCGACCGGGGTGCGTTCGCTGTAGCCCTGGATGGACGCCAACGTGCCGTGGTCCCTCACCGTGAGCACGACCGAGCCCGGGGGGATGGGGCCCAGATCCGAGGCCCGGACGTCGGCCGGGGGTGTCGGCGCCTCGTCGCAGGCCGGCAGTCCGGCCAGGGGCTCGAGGCGAGCGGGATCGATGTCGTCCGGCGCGGGGATGCCGACCTGCGTTCCCGGCGCGGGGGGCGTCGTCTGCTGCGGTGCGGGGTCGGTGGAGGCCTCCGGTGACGAGCAGGCGGCGAGGACGAGGGCGGACAGGAACACGGCGGTTCCTCGTCGAATCTCCAAGGGACCCATCACCCTCTGTTGCCCTGGATCGTCATGCGCCGCATCCTCGTGTCCGTCGCTGCACTGGCCATGGTGCCAGCCGTTCTGGTCCCGGCCGTGGCCAGTGAACCCGCTGCGAGCGACGTCACCGTGCCGACGTCGGGCGGTGAGCGGGTCGAGGTCAGCTGGACAGGCATCGTCGCGCCCGGTGCCGACGACGACTCGGACTGCAACGGCAGCCCCACGGCGGATCCCCACGAGGTGACCGTCGCCGTGCCGGACGGCGCCTACGACCTCGTCCGCGCATCCATGCGGGTCACGATCACGCCGACCGGGCCGAACGCGCCCGCGACCGACGTGATCGCGACGATCGTCCAGCCGGACGGCACGGCGATCTCGAACGACTCCGGGTTCGTCGGTGCGGCCGAGACGGTTGCCGTCGGCAACCCCGACGCCGGGACGTGGACGGTGCTCGCCTGCGCGTTCGCCGCTGCCACCCCGCAGCCATACGAGGGCGTCCTCGTCCTCGAGACGGAGGCTGCCGGCGCGACCGAGTTGCTCGCAACCGGGCCGTCCTGCATCGCCCCGTCCCAGGGCATGAAGTTCGAGATGGCCTACGTCGACGAGGCGCGGGCCGGCGGTGAGCCGATCATCACGCGGCACCCCAACGGCTCCCTGTTGTGGGGCTCGCACGCTGGCACGACCCACTTCTACACGCCCACCGCCCCTGCCCCTGCCACGGCGGCCTTCGTCGAGAACTACGAGGGCCAGACCTACTACTACGTGACGGACGACGGGGAGGCGTGGGACTTCGTCCCGCGGACGCCGCTGTCCGCGGCGGCCCCGGTGCTCGGCATCCCGGCCACCGGCTTCTCGGACCCGGAGTTCGCCATCGAGCAGGACGGCACGGTCTACGTGTCCGAGATCAACCTCGCCAACGTGGCCGTGTCGAAGTCCGAGGACGGCGGCCACACCTACGAGCTCGTCAACGTGTTCGCCTTCACCTCGTCCGACCGCCAGTGGATGGCCGCCGACGGTGACGGTGAGCTCTACATGACCGCCAACGGCTTCGGGGGCGGCAGCTTCCCGTCGTCGCCGATCGGCAACCTCGGCCACTTCATGGCGAAGTCGACGGACGGCGGCCTCACGTGGGGGGCTGCCTCCACGACGAACCCGGGCGGCGTCGGTGACATCCAGATCGACCACGAGCGCGGAATCCTCTACGAGTTCACCGAGGACGCCGGCACGCTCTCGATGGCCCGCTTCCCCAACATCCGTGACGAGGACACCGACTTCACGGTCGAGCGGTTCGTGATCGCGGACGGTGTCGGGCTGTCGGGCGTGCAGCGCCTGATCGACCCGTCGTTCGACCTCGACAGCGAGGGCAACCTCTACGCCACCTGGACCGACAACGGTTCGGGCGAGCGCCCCGAGGGCGTCTACTACGCCGCCTCGACCGACCAGGGCGAGACCTGGTCGGCGCCCGTCCGGGTCGACGGCGACGCCATGGACGACGTGTGGCCGTGGATCACGGTCGGCGAGCCCGGCCAGGTCGCGGTGTCGTGGCTGCAGTCGGACCAGAGCACCGATGCCATCCTCGGCGGCGAGGCCGGTGGCACCGAGGCGCAGTGGAACGTCATGGTCGCGCACACCAGCAGCGGTCTTGGTTGTGATGACGGCGGCGTGCCGGCCTTCCGGATCTCCCAGGCCAGCTCGGAGCCGATCCACACCGGCACGATCTGCCAGCACGGCACCACGTGCCAGGCCGACCTGACCGACCGTCGCCTCGGCGACTACTTCTCGATCGAGGCCGACGGGGACGGGAACCTGCACGTCGCCGTGTCGGACACCCGTCAGGGCGGCGCCGTCTCGCTGCCGCTGCACATCCGCCAGGTCGGCGGACCCACGCTCACCGCACCGGCATCGACCGAACCCGAGCCGGAGCCGACCCCGGACCCGACGCCCGACACGGACGACGGTGCCACCGACTCGGGTGGCGGCTCGCTGCCGGCGACCGGTGGTGGGCTGGGTGCGCTCGCCGTCGTGGTCGCGCTGGCCGGGATGCGGCGACGTACCCGCGACTGACCGAGGTCCAAGCAGCGAGGTTCAGGCGGCCTTCTCGAGTTCGAGGAGGCCGTCCTCGATGTGGTCGATCATCCGCTGGACGCTGGGCAGGTTCGCGCGGTCGGCGATGATCCCGAACTCCATGTTCCCGGCGTAGCTGACCTGGGTGATGTTCAGCGCGTAGCCGGTGGTCAGCAGGGACACCGGGTAGAGGCCGTCGAGGCGCACACCGTTCCAGTACTGCGCCTCGCTCGGGCCGGGCACGTTCGAGATGACGACGTTGTGGAGGGGACGCGTGCGTCCGCTCAGCCCGGTCATCTGGCCCAGCAGGATCGGGGTCATGAGCAGCATCCCGTAGTCGCGCCGCTCCGAGCGCGACATCGCCCGCAGACGGTCCTTGCTGTCCTGCATCGACTCGCGGATGCGGTGCAGGCGACGGACCGGGTCGGCCACGTCGGTCGCCAACGTGGTCAGCACCATCGAGATGGAGTTGCCCGACGTGGACTCCTCGTCGCGGATGGACACGGGCACCATCGCGATGAGCGGATCGTCAGGCAGTGCGTTGTGGGTGATGAGGTAGTCGCGCAACGCGTGGCCACACAATGCGAGCGACACGTCGTTGACCGTGCACCCGTGGGCCTTGCCGACGTCGCGGATGCGGTCGAACTCGTAGGACTGCGCGACGAAGCGACGGGAGCCCGTGAGCTTCGTGTTCAGGATGGTGCGGGGCGCCTGGTACGGCGCCACGATGTCGGTCTGCTGGCGTGCCGCGCGCACCTGCCGGGACAGCGCCCCCATCGCGGCAGCCATGGAGCCCGCGGCGCCACCTGCCGCGGACAGGCCGGCCGTTGCCGAGCGCATGGCCTCGGCGATGCCACCCTGCACGACGATGTCGGCGTCGTCGCCGGGGACCGGGGCGGCGGCCGGCTCGTCGAGGGCGGACCACGGGGCGGGCATGCCCGTCCGTGTCGGGTCCGACGTGAACGCGGCCGTCAGCTGCCGCATCGCGGCGACGCCGTCGAGCATCGCGTGGTGCGACTTGAAGTACATCGCCGCGCGCCCGTCGTGGAGGCCCTCGATGAACGTGACCTCCCACAGGGGGCGATGGCGGTCGAGCAGTGAGGCGTGGAACTGGCTGACCAGCTGGAACAGTTCGCGGATCCGGCCGGGGCGGGGGAGCGCGAGGTGGCGTACGTGGTGGCTCAGGTCGATGTCCCCGGTCTCCCAGCGGTACTGGCCCGCGCGACCGTTGGGGCGGGTGAGGCGCTT
>JBFJMP010000103.1:0-7618 GCA_041633895.1 Nitriliruptoraceae bacterium | reverse complement strand
GTGTGACGGCGTCCACCCCAGGAGGTTCTGGATGCGAGTCGTGTCCGGGACGCGCCGCGGCATCTCCTCGAAGTCAGGCCCGTACACCTGCTCGAAGGGGACGTAGTCGATCTTGCTGGGCGAGCCGGTCACAGCCCGGATCCGGTGGGCCAACTCCTCGACCGAGACCTCCTCGGTCGAGCCGACGTTGAAGACGCGACCGGTTGCCTCGGGATGGACGAGCAAGGCCACCAGGGCATCGACGACATCGTCGACGTGGCAGAAGCAGCGGCTCGCCGATCCGTCGCCGTAGACCGTCAGCGGATCGCCGCGCAACGCCTGGCTCACCAGTCGCGGGACGACCATCCCGTACAGCCCGGTCTGACGCGGACCGACGGTGTTGAACAGGCGGGCGGTCACCGTCTCGAGTCCGCTCTGGCGGTGATGGGCGTGCAGGAGCGCCTCCACGACCGCCTTGGCCTCGGAGTAGGACCAGCGCGACACCTGCGGCGTCCCGATGCGACGGTCGTCGTCCTCGTGCAACGGGCCCTCGTCGTTGCGTCCGTAGACCTCGGACGACGAGGTGAAGAGCACCCGAGCACCGACGCGGTGTGCCTCGTCGAGGACGGTGAGGCTGCCGCGGAGGTTGGTCTGCAGGCTCTCGAGCGGTCGCTCGATGACGAGGCGGACACCGACGGCGGCGGCGAGGTGCGCCACGTGCGTGCAACCCGCCATCGCGGCGGCGACGGCCGCGGGGTCCAGCACGCTGCCGAGGTGCCAGTCCACCCGCGGGTCGTCCACGAGGTGCGCGATCGACTCCAGCCGACCGGTGGACAGGTCGTCGAGGATGCTCACCTCGTGCCCGTCCCCGACCAGGCGCTCGGCAAGGTGCGACCCGATGAACCCGGCCCCACCGGTCACCAGCACACGCACGCGGTCCTCCTCGTCGGTGGCAGCCTACGCCCGTGGCCCGCCGCCCGGTCCAGCACCATCGGCGTTCGTCAGGGACCCGTAGAGCTGGGCCCAGGCCGTGGTCATCGCCGCCACCCCGTGGGCGGCCAGGACACGATCGCCGCCGCGCCGGCCCAGGTCCTCGCGTTGCTCAGGCGTCAGGTCGAGGAGGTCGGCGATCGCGCCACCGAGTTCGTCGGGGTCCCTCGGCGGGACGACCCGACCCGCCGACCCGACGATCCTGGCGCTGTCCCCGACGTCCGTCGCGACGACCGGGATCCCCACGGCCAACGCCTCGAGCAGCACGGTGGGCAGGGCCTCACCCGCCGAGGACGACGACACCGCCAGGTCGAGGCCGGCATGCAGGTCCGCGACGTCGTCCAGCGCATCCCAGCGGTGGACGACCGCTCCGAGGCCGGCTCCCCCGATGGCGCGGGCCAGTTCGAGGTCCTCGGGTATCCCGGGTCCGGCGATGACCGCGCGGAGGGCCGGGTGCCGACGCCGCGCCACCGCCACGGCGGCGACGAACGTCGGCAGGTCCTTCTGGGCGTGGGCCCGTGCGATCCGACCGACCACCGGGACGTCGGCACCGACGCCGAGTCGCTCGCGCAGGTGCCCGCGCGCCCCGTCGTGGGGCGCCGGGCGCGGGATCCCGTTCGGGATCACGTGGCCGAGCGCCGGGGGACGCCCGAGGTCCTCGTGGACACGCCTGCTCGCCTCCCCGGGGTAGACCACCGCGTCCGCTCGATTCGACAGCCGGTTGGCGACGCGTGCGGCAACCCGCGTCGGGCGTGGCCAGTGGTCGGCCAGCACATCGGTGTGATGCACACCGAACACGACGGGTGCCTGCGGACGCGCGAGTGCCACCACGACCTCGGCGTGGTAGAGCCAGGCGTGCACGACGTCGGGGCGGCGGCGCTCGAGGTGCGCACGCAGTTCGCGCACGGCGCCGACGAGTCCCGCAGGGCGGCGATCCATGGCCACGACATCCGCCCCGGCGGCCGCGACCCGGTCGTGCAGCGGGCCGGTCGGGCCGAGCACGACCACGTCGCTCGTCACGCCGTGGCTGCGCAGGCCCGCAGCGAGGTGTGCGAGCACGACCTGGGCACCACCGACCTCGAGTGTCGTGATGACATGCGTGACGTGCAGGGCGCCCTCCCCGCGTGCGGGCGTGGTCCGGGTCACACGCACCCTAGGCTCGTCCGTATCCAGGGGTGAGAGGACTTCGGTGGAACCGGTGCTCCACGTGCGTGCGGTCAGCCGCACGTACCGGCCCCGTCGCGGGTGGCTCCGCCTGATCGCCCCGTCCGCCATCCATGCGCCACGCGAGGCGCTGGTCGACGTCGACCTCGACCTGCGGCCGGGCGAGCGGTGCCTGCTGTTGGGGCGCAACGGTGCTGGCAAGACCACGCTCTTCCAGCTCGTGCTCGGCCTGCTCGGCCGGGACGGCGGCGACATCCGGGTGGGTGGCCTGGATCCGGCGCAGGATGCCGCCGCACGGGCCCTGGTCGGATGGATGCCGGCGGACGACCGCAGCCTCGTCGCACGCCTTACCACCGCCGAGAACCTCCAGCTCCACGGTCGCCTGTTCGGGATGCCCGGCGAGGACCTGCGGGCCCGCATCCCCGCGGTGCTCGACCAGGTCGGACTCACCGACCGGACCGACGACCTCGTCGCGTCGCTGTCCGCAGGGATGCGTGCGCGACTGCAGGTGGCCCGCGCGCTGCTGCCCCGTCCGGCGCTGCTGCTGCTCGACGAGCCCACGGCGTCCCTGGACCCCGCCGCCGCGGCGGACGTCCTCGAACTGGTGGACGGCCTGATCGCCGCGGAGGACGTCGCCGCCGTCATCGCGACCCATCGACTGGACGAGGTGGAACGCCTCGGGGGCCGCGTCGTCGTGCTCGAGCGGGGACGTGTCAGCCATGACGGCGACGTGGCCGCCGTCGGGGTCACCGGTCTCGAACGACTCCTCGGCGTGCAGGCGGCGTCATGAACGCGATCACCGCGCACCTGTGGGCCGAGGCCGTCCAGGACCGCCGCCATCCCCTGCACCTCGTGCTGCTCCTCCTCGCACCGCTCGTCCCGGTCGCCGTGCACCGCTACGTCGTCGACCTGGTCGGCGCGCTCGACCCCGCGCGCGTCGGGTCCGACTGGTTCGCGTTCGGTGCGCTGGGCCTTGTCGTGCTCACGGTCATGGACGGCACGCTCCGTGCCGCCGGTGCCACGCTCCAGCGGGCGCAGGACCAGGGCGTCCTGCCGATCCGCCTCGCCGCCCCGGCACCATGGTCGATGCTCCCGATCGCGTTGGGTGTCTGGCCGGCGGTCGTGCACGCGGCCGCCGCTGCTGTGGCGGTCGGGTTGGCGTGGGCGCTGGGCGCGGACCTGTCCGTCACCGGTCTGCTCGCGCTGGTCGGCGTGGCCGCCGTGGGGCTGGTGGCCACCGCAGGTCTCGCCTCCGCGGCCGCAGGGGTGGGGCTGCTGGCTCGCCGCGGTGAACCGCTGGTGCGGCTCTTCACGCTCGCCACCGCCCTCTTGTCGGGGGCGGTCTTCCCCATCGAGGTGCTGCCGGCGCCGCTGCGTGCTGCCGCCCTGGTCCTGCCGCACACCCACGCCATCCGACTGGCACGCGCGGTGGCCATGCCGGTGCCGCCGGGTGCTGATCCCGCCGCCACCACGAGCCTGACGTGGCTGGTGGTGCTGTCACTGGGGGTGCTGGTGCTCGGGTTCGGGCTGCTCCGCGGGGCGCTTGCGATCGGCCGTCGCGACGGCCTGCTCGCGGCGGCCGCCTGATGGCCCCACGGCTGCGGCAGGTCGCGTTCGTGTGCCACTGGGACTGGGTGCTGCACCGCTTCCGGCTCCCCGTGGCGCGTGCCCTGCTCGACGCCGGCGTCGAGGTCGTCGCGGTCTGCCCCGACGGTCCCCACGTCGCAGCCCTCGAGCAGGCGGGGTTGCGCTGGCGTGACTGGCCCGTGGATCGGGCGAGCCTGCGGCCCGCCGCCGAGGCCGGGGCGCTCGCCCGACTGACCCGCGTCCTGCGGGACGAGCGCCCCGACGCCGTCCACCTGTTCACCGTCAAGCCGATCCTCTACGGCGCGATCGCCGCGCGACTGGCCCGCGTGCCGATCGTGATCGCGGCGTTCAGCGGCCTGGGATGGGTGTTCTCGACCGACACGGACGCCGCGCGGACCCAGCGCGTCGTCGTTCCGGCCCTGCGCTGGGCGCTGCGGGGAGCGACGGTGACCGCGATGAACCCCGACGACCTGTCCCACCTGCGCCGACTCGAGATCGCCGATCCCGAACGGTCCGTGCTGGTCCCGGAGGGTGTGGACCTGACGACCTTCCATCCTCCCGCGCGACCGCCGTCCAACCCGACCACCAGGATCGTCACGGCCTGCCGACTGATCGAGGACAAGGGTGTGGCCGACGTGGTCGCGGCCAGCGCCCTGCTGCGTACGCGCGGCGTCGACGTCGAGGTCGTCATCGCCGGCGCCCCCGACGCCGGCAACCCGGCAGCGGTCCCCGACGACGACGTGGCGGCATGGGCGGCCGCGCCCGGTGTCACCGTGCTGGGCGCCGTTGACGACGTGGCGACCCTGCTCCGGACGGCCGACGTCGCGGTCCTGCCGACGCGGTACCCCGAGGGTGCGCCCCGGTTCCTGATGGAGGCCGCCGCGACCGGCATCCCCGCGGTGACGACCGACGTCGCCGGCGCCCGCCTCGTCGTCGCGGACGGCCGTACCGGCGTCGTCGTCCCGCCGGGCGACGTCCCGTCGCTCGCTGACGCACTGGCCGACCTCACGCAGGATCGCGGTCGGCGCACCACCCTGGGCCGCCAGGCCCTGGCGCACGCACGCGAGCACTTCGACGACGTGGCCGTCACGCAGGCACATGCCGCGGTCTACCGGCGTCTCGGCCTCGTTCCGTGACCACGATCACGACCCACTGCCGAGAACTCCTAGGATCGCCGCCCGGACCCGGAAGGCACCCGTGAGCGAGGCACTGACCAGCGGCTCCCCCGCACTCGACGGGGTCATCGACGGTGTGCGGATCGGTGACAACCTCGTCGTGCGGTCCACCGACCGCACGGTGCTCGCGGAGGTCGCCGACCGCTTCGTCGCCCAGCGTGGCTCGCGTGCCCTCGTGGTGTGCACCGTCGGGGAACCGTGGGTCGACCGTGCGGACCTGCCCGACGACGTCGAGGTCCTCGACCTGCGCGACCCCACGGGGACGGTGGACCTCGAGGCCGCCCGCGCAGCTGTCGCGGCGGCCGACGAGCGCGTCGGTGGCGATGCCCTCTTCGTGTTCTGGACCCTGAGCGCGGTCGAGGACCTCGCCGGGCCCGACACGGCCCTCCGGTTGTTCCTGTGGGCGTGCCCCCAGCTCTACCGCCGTCGGAGCGTCGCCCTGTGGCCACTCGACCCGGCACGCCACGAGCCAGCGATGATGCGTCGGCTCGAGTCCAGCACCCAGGTGGTCGTGGACGTCGTCGTCGACACCGAGCATGTGGCCCTCCAGGTGGTGCGCGCCGACGGGCGCCCCAGCACGACCGTCGGCAGGCGGTGGCGGGTGTCCCACGACCTCGGGCAGACCCTGTCGACGACCGCTGGGTCGCGCGACACCCTCGGCGAACTGATCCGACGAGAGCGGGCCGAACGCCGGGTCTCGCAGGCTGACCTTGCCCGCCGGGTCGGGATCAGTCCCTCGGCGCTCTCCCAGCTCGAGCGCGGCGTGCGAAGCGTGTCCGCCGACACGATCACCCGCATCTGGGAGGCACTCGAGGTCCCCTTCGGCCCCTCGGGGCAGACGAGCAGCGGCCATCGGGTGGCACGGCGGGGCGCGAACGAACCCCCCGACGAGGCGGCCGCAGGCATGTCCCGATGGCGACTCGCCGAGCATGCCCAGGTCGCGGACATCTGGCGGGTCAGGATCACCCCGCATGCGGCCGGCCGCGGGACGCCGTTCGCCGTCAAGTCCCCCGAGGCCCTCACCGTCCTGTCCGGCGTCGTCGGCATCGAGATCGACGGCCAGACCGTCACCCTGCACGAAGGGGACACCGTCACGATCACCACGTCGGTCGTGACCGGCTGGGCCAACCCGGGCGACGCCCCCGCTGAACTCCTGTGGATCCTGCTGCCGTCGAGCCCCTGAGGACCGGAGTCCGCCCGAAGATTTCACGGACAGTTGTCCCGTCAATTCGAGGCATGCCCTAGACTCCGACCATGCCTGCTCCTGATGCTTCTGATGCCCCGCTGTCCGGTCCGCGACTCGACGACGTGCGCGTGCATCGTGCGCTGGCCGGTCCGAGCCGCCGGCGGCTCCTCGACGCCCTCGCCGCGCACCCCGACGGCCTGACGACCGACGACCTCGCCAAGGCCCTCGACCTGCACCACACGACGGTGCGTTCACACGTCGACGTCCTCGTGGACGCGGACCTGGTCACCAGCACACCGCAGCCACGCAACGGCCCCGGGCGACCACGGCTGCGCCACCGACTCACCGCCAACGCGGGATCACGGCTCGACCCGACGGGCTATCGACTCCTGGCGGAGATGCTCACGACGCAGCTCGCGACCGGAGCTGCGCCTGCGGCGGATGCCGCCGCAGCGGGCAGGTCGTGGGGCCGTCACCTCGTCGAGGACGTGGCACCCGGGACGACCGTGGACGTGGACCTTGCCACGGCACGGATCCGCGACATGTTCGACCGGCTCGGTTTCGAGCCCTCGGTCGACGGCCTGGCGGTCGACCTCCACGCCTGTCCGTTCGAGGACCTCGCCCGCCGCCATGAAGCGGTTGTCTGTTCGCTCCACCGCGGCATGGTCGCCGGCGCCCTCGAGCGGATCGACGCTCCGCTGGAGGCCGGCGCCATCGAACCGTGGGTGACGCCGAGCCGCTGTCGTGCCCACCTGCGGGAACGGGCCGGGACCAGCGCCGGAGCCCGGGACTGACGGAGGACGACATGGAGCTGCTCGTGTACGGCGACTTCAACTGCCCGTACTCGGCGCTCGCGAGCTACCGCGCCAGCTGGCTCGAGTCGACGGGCGTGGCACGAGTGACGTGGCGAGCCGTCCAGCACGACCCAGCGATCCCGGCGACCGGCGAGCCACTGTCCGGCACCCTGGCCCGCGACCTGCAACGGGAGGTCGCCGAGGTCCGGAGCCTGCTCGCCCCGGGCGAGGTGTTCCCGATGCTGGTACCGCCGCGCCGGTCCAACACCGCCCTGGCGTCCGCGCGCTTCGCCGGCAGTCCGGCCGGGCGCGCCCAGCGCCGCCTGCGGCGCCAGATCTTCCGTGCGCTCTGGCTTCGCGGTCAGGACATCAGCCAGCCGGACCTCGTGGGCGACGTCGTGTGGCCGTCCGCCGACCCCGCCGTCGCCGCCGACTGGCAGCGGGGCTTCGACGCGCTCGAGCGTCCCATGACCCCGTCGCTCGTCCTGCCCGACGGCTACGTCTCGCGCGGGCTGGGTGCCCTGCGGCGACTCCAAGACCTCGTCGCGACGGCCTGACGGGTTCAGTTCCGCCGCAGCGCGTTCGTGATCAACACCCCGCGGAGTGCCTCGAACTCCTCGAGGCACTTGCCCGATCCGATCGCGACCGAGGACAACGGGTCGTCGGTGATGTGGATGGGCATCCCCGTCTCGTGCTTGAGGCGCTCGTCCAGGCCCTTGAGCATCCCGCCACCACCGGCGAGC
>JBFJMP010000102.1:0-7707 GCA_041633895.1 Nitriliruptoraceae bacterium | reverse complement strand
GCGGTCTCCCACGCGATGACGCCTCCGCCGATCTGGGCGAGGGCAACCTGAGCGTCCGCGACCTGGCGTTCGCCGGACCGACCGCGCAGCTGCTCCGTGAGCTCGTGGATCTGGGCGATGCCAGAGGCTCCGAGGGGGTGACCGCGCGCGATCAGCCCGCCGGACGTGTTGATCGGCAGGGCGCCACCGATCTCGGTCCGGCCGGTCATCGCCCACTCGAGTTCGTCGCCGGGCGGGCACAGGCCCGTGTCGCGCCACGCCATGATCTCGTAGGCGACGCTGGCGTCGTGCAGTTCGGCGAGGTCGATCTCGTCGGGACCGATGCCCGCCATCTCGTGTGCCGCCGCCACGGCCGCACCGGCTGCGGAGGGCCCGTCGGGCTGGTCGAGCGGGGGCCGCGTCGCCATGGCGGAGGCCAGGATGTCGATGTCCCCGGCGTTCGGGCCGTCGCCCGCCGTGATCACGACGGCGGCGGCGCCGTCGGACACCGGCGAACTCATCAGGACGGTGATGGGATCCACGACGACCCGGGCCGCGAGGACGTCTTCGGGGGTCGCGCCGTACTGGCGATGCGCCAACGGGTTGCGACGGCCGTTCTCGTGTGCACGTGCCGCGACGATCCCGAGGGCCTCGCGGGTCAGCCCGCGCTCCTCGATGAGCATCGTCGCCAGTCGTGCCTGGCGGTCGACGAACGGACTCCGATCCGTGCCCGCCCCGTCGCCGACGTCGAACTGGTCGTCGAGGTCCATGCCGGCCATGTAGGCCGAGAACATGCGCTGCCGGTCCTCGTGGTTGGCCTTCTCGACCCCGAGGACCAGCACCGTCTCGTGGAGGCCGGCTGCCACGGACAGCCAGCCGAGGTGCAGGGCGTTGCCACCGCTGGCACACGCGTTCTCGACGTTGTGGATCGGGATGGTCCCGAACCCGAGGGGCGACACCACGGTCTCGCCGCGGATGCACTCCTGGCCCGTGATGAGGCCGGCCAGCGAGTTCGCGAAGAACACCGCGTCGATGTCCGGTACGCCGACGCCGGCGTCCGCGAGCGCCGCATCGACCGCCTCGCGACCGAGGTCCTTCATGGAGCGGTCGAGGTGACGGCCGAACGGGGTCATCCCCGTGCCGCGAATGGTGACACGACGCATGGTCATGCTCCGGTTGGTGGGGTGGGACTGGTGGGGGTCGGCCAGGAGGCGGCGACGCCGCCGTCGACGACGAGGGCGTGGCCGTTGACGTAGCTCGCGTCGTCGCTGGCGAGGAAGGCCGCGGCGGCCGCTGCCTCCTCGGGCGTGCCCTGGCGCCCGAGGGGCGACACGGCGTCGCGTGCACCCGCGCCCAGGTCACCGAACTCGCGCCGCACCATCGGTGAGTCGATGACGCCGAGCACGACCGCGTTCGCCCGAATGCCGCGAGGCCCGTAGCGCACGGCGAGGTGACGCATCACGGCGAGCTGCGCGGCCTTGGTCGCCTCGTAGGACAGCGAGCGGGCGGACGACCACACACCGGCCGTCGAACCGACGAACACGAACACGCCGCGACCGCGCTCCAGCATCGGGGCGAGGGCCGCCTGCGCCGTGACCCAGTGGCCCTCGACGTTCACGCTGACGGCGAGGTCCCAGTCGTCCTTGGACTGGGCTCGCAGCGGCTGCGCGCCGGCGACGGCCACGTTCGCCACGACGACGTCGATCGGACCCAACTCGGACTCCGTCTGGGCCACGGCGCGGCGACAGTCGTCGGGGTTGCCGGCGTCCGCGGCGATGGCGAGGCCGTCGCCGATGACGTTGATGGTCTGGCGTGCACGGTCCAGGTCGACGTCGGTCACCGCGACGCGGGCGCCCTCGGCGGCCAGCCGCATGGCGATCGCACGGCCGTTGCCGATCGCCACGTCCTCACCGTCGCGGGCAGGGCCGTCCGATCCGCCGCCCACGACGAGCACGTTGCGTCCCGCGAAGCGGGGTTGCGGACTGGCTCCCATCAGCGTTTCCGTCCGGTTGGTCTCAGGGCTGCGTCTCTGGGGCTGCGTCTCAGGGGCTGCGTCTCAGGGGCTGCGTCTCTGGGGCTGCGTCTCAGTAGCTGCGCGGCAGGCCGAGCACGTTCTGTGCCACGTAGTTCAGGGTCATCTCCTGGCTGACCGGGGCCAGGCGCATCAGGCGCGCCTCGCGCCAGTACCGCTCCACGTGGTACTCGCGGGCGTAGCCCAGGCCGCCGAGCGTCTGGATCGCACGGTCGGCGGCGTAGAAGCCGGCCTCCGCCGCGAGGTACTTGGCGGTGTTCGCGGCCTCGCCGCACGGCAGGTCGTTGTCCGCGTGCCAGGCGGCCTTCATCACCATCTGCCACGCCGCGTCGAGCTGGGTCTTCGCGACGGCGAGCGGGTGGCTGAGTGCCTGATTGGCACCGATCGGCCGGCCGAAGATCTCACGCTCGTTCGCGTAGTCGACGGCCCGGCGCAGGGCGACCTCGCCGATGCCGATGGCCTCGGCGGCGATCAGGATGCGCTCGGGGTTCAGCCCGGACAGCAGGTGCTTGAAGCCCTTGCCGACCTCGCCGACGACGCGCCAGTCCTCGACGTAGAGGTCGTCGTAGAACGTCTCGCAGCTCGCGACGGCGTTGCGGCCGAGCTTGTCGATGGGCCGGATCTCGACGTGGTCGGGATCGAGGTCGGCGAGGAAGAGGGTGAGGCCACCGAAGCGGTCGTCGGGATCGTCGGACGTGCGGCACAGGATCAGGACGACCTCGGCCTCCAGCGCCTTGGACGTCCAGATCTTCTCGCCGTTGATTCGCCAGCCGTCGCCGTCGCGGACCGCCCGGGTCTTGATCTTCGACGTGTCGGTGCCGGCATCCGGCTCCGTGATGCCGAAGGCCACATGGAGGTCACCGGCCGCGGCGCGTGGCAGGAACGCCTGCTTGAGACGCTCGGAGCCGTACTTCACCACGGGCTGGAGGCCGAAGACCGTCAGGTGCAGGGCGGTGCAGCCGTTCATGGCGGCGCCGGACGCCGCCACCTCGCGCATCAGCAGCGCGGCCTCGGTGATGCCCTTGCCGCCACCGCCGTACTCCTCGGGGAAGGCCATGCCGACCCAGCCGTCCTCCGCCATGGCGGCGTAGAACTCCCACGGGAAGCGGTGGTCCTGGTCGCACGCGGACCAGTACTCGTCGTCGAAGGCGCGACACCGCTCGCGGATGGCCTCGGAGATCAGTTCGTGATCGGGGTCTGGGGTGAAGTCCATCGGATCAGGCCGGGGCGGCGGCAGCCGCGACGCGCTGCTCGACGATGCGGGCGACGGCGTCCGACTCGTACGGCAACATGTGTGCCGCGTCCTCGACGACCGTGATCTCGGCATCTGGCATCGCCGCGCTCCACAGGTCGCGGGTGGCAGCGGGGATCAGGCCGTCCTGGGCCCCGAACACGAGGTCCACCGGGGTTCCGGCGAGCCGGTACAGGCGCCGCTTCACGCCGGTGTCGGGCAGCGGGAACAGGAACCGACTGGCGGCGCCGAGCACGACGACCCGCCGGATGGCGGACAGGCCCTTGTCGTGGGCGTCGACCGGCGGCGGGAAGTGGCGTGCGGGCAGGTCACCCTGCGGGTCCGCGTACAGGTGCGGCATCAGGTCCGGCGGCAGCAGCGCGAAGAAGTCCGCGCCGGGGTCACGCTCGTCGACCATCCCGAACGGGGCGGCGGCGACGACCGCGCGCACGCGGTCCGGCTGCTGCGCGGCGAGCTCGATGCCCAGCAGGGCGCCGATCCCGTGGCCGACCAGCGTCACGTCGTGCGCGTCCAGCTGGTCCAGCGCCCACCAGCACCCGAGGGCGAGGTCGGGCAGCGTCTTGAACGACTCCACGCCGTCGGACTCACCCCACCCGGGCAGGTGCAGGCTCAGCACGCGAGCATCGTCTGCGGCGCCACCGATCGGCAGGTCGTCGACCTGACCCCACGTGCCGTGGAGCCACACGAGCACCGGGCCGTCGGGGCGACCGGACTCGTCGACGACGAACGTCACGCCGTCCATGGGCCCTTCGAATTCGTGCCTGGTCATCGACGTGCCTCCCAGTCCACGGGTGCGACCGCGGTCGGTTCGAAGCCCGGGATGGGCTGGGGCCACCACGGGTTGTCGTACTCGGCGAAGACGCCGTCGAGGGCCGGGAGGACCTTCGTGGCCAGGCGATCGATCGAGTACATGGTCTTCTCGCGCGGCATGTCGCCGACGTGCACCAACGAGATCCAGTTGCCGATGCGAGAGGTCTTGGCCGCGGACTCGAGGCGCTCGCGGACGGTGTCGGGACCGCCGGCGATGATGATGCCCTTGTCGACGAACTCGTCCCACGTGTACTTCTGGGCGGCGCCGAAGCTGTCGGGGCGCTTGGCCGAGACGGCACCGGGAGGCGGCAGCACCTCGCGCAGCGAGTTCACCGTCTTGTAGCCGGGTGCCTCGATGAAGCCCGGGTAGATGTGGGCGGTGCGCTTGTAGAAGTAGTCGACGTGGGGCGCGAACATCTCGCGCGCCTCCTCGTCGGTGTCGGCGCAGAGCACGATCTGGAACATGCCGACCCGGTACGGGTTGTCGTCGCGCCCCGCCATCTCGGCGCGCTCCCAGAACTTCTTCAGCATGTTCTCGGCGTAGTCGGCACCGAAGTACGACAGGAAGAAGAACGGGAAGTCGCGTTCGAGGGCGAAGTCCATCGTCTCGATGGAGCCGCTGCCCGGGATCCAGATCGGCGGGTGCGGCTGCTGCAGGGGCTTGGGCCACGGGTTGACGTAGCGCAGCTTCGAGTAGTCACCGTTGTGGGTGAACACCTCCTGCGACTGCCACGCCTTGAGGATCAGGTCGAAGCCCTCACGGTGCTGTTCCCGCGTCGTCGCCGGCGGGATGCCGTAGGCGAAGTTCGAGTCCTGGCTGGACCCGAGCGGGAAACCGGTGATGAGCCGGCCGCCGCTGATCACGTCGAGCATCGCGAGTTCCTCGGCGATGCGGATCGGCGGGTTGTACAGCGGCACGACGTCACCCATGACGAGCAGCTTCGCGGCGGTGTCCGCCGTACGACGCGCCAGCGACGTGGCCATCATGTTCGGGCTGGACATCGTCCCGTAGCCCGAGCTGTGGTGCTCGTTCACGCCGATGGCGTGGAAGCCGCTGCGCGCCGCGAACTCGAGTTCGTCGAGGTAGTCGTTGTAGAGGACGTGCATGCGCTTGACGTCCATGAGCTCCGGCGGGACGTCCACCCACACGCTGCGGTGCTTCTGGGGGAAGTCCTCGGAGAGGCCGTCGAACGGCATGAGGTGGAAGGCCGTGAACTTCACGTCCGTGCCTTTCGAGTGCCCGCGAGGGGTGGGGTCGGGAACGTCGCCTCGCGCCGGACGGCGACTCGGAGACAACCAAGCGATTGCTTGGTAGGGAAGTTAGGGGTGCCGTGGATGGGTGTCAACTCTCAGCCCCCCGCGGTCACGGGCAGGTGGCGGACGAGCAGTTCCAGCTCCTCGGCGAACGTCGCCGGCATGGCCAGGTCCGCGAGGTCCTGGATGTCGGACCAGCCGTCGCGGACCGCTTCGGCGCTCAGCTCGGCGTCGAAGATCCCCTGGGTCTGGCCGACCACGACGCGGGACACGCGACCGCCAGCGGTGCTGAAGACCTGGCCCGTCGCGTCGCAGTCCGGGTGGACCAGGAAGGCCACGACCGCAGCCACGAGCGACGGGTCGAGGTGGTCCGCCATGTCGCCGAGGAGATCCTCCGTCATGCGGGTCCGGGCGCCCGGGGCGATCGCGTTGACGCGGATGCCGGCCCGCGCGCCCTCGATCGCCAGCACGTTCGTCAGGCCGATGAGGCCGGCCTTCGCCGCGCCGTAGTTGGCCTGGCCGAAGTTGCCGAGGTAGCCGGCCACGGACGTGGTGTTCACGACGGCCGGCTGGTCGGACTCGAGCAGGTGCGGCCACGCCGCCTGGGTCACGAGGAACGAACCCCGCAGGTGGACGGCCAGCACCGCGTCGAAGTCCTCGAGGGACAGCTTCGCGAAGGAACGGTCGCGCAGGATCCCCGCGTTGTTCACGACGATGTCCAGGCGACCGAAGGCGTCGACCGCCGCGGACACGAGGGCCGCAGCGCCGTCTGGCTCCGCGATGTTGCTGCCGTCGGCGATCGCCTCGCCCCCGGCAGCCCGGATCTCCGCGACGACCTCGTCGGCGGGCGCCGGACCGTCTGCCGGTGCGAGGTCGTTCACGACGACTCGTGCCCCGCGGCTGGCCAGTTCCAGGGCGTGCGCGCGACCCAGGCCGCGGCCGGCACCGGTGACGATGGCCACCGCTCCGTCGAATGCAAGGTCAGTCATCCGGTCTCCTTCGTGCGTCGCACGCGGCGGGCGTGCGGGTGCGTCGTGTGCATCTGGTGGCTCAGGTCAGCCGAGGTAGGCGGCCATCACCTCGGGCGCCTGCTCGAGCTCGGTCGGCGTCCCGTCGAGGACCACGTGGCCGCGTTCGAGGACGTAGGCGCGGTCGGCGACCGTCATGGCCAGCGCGGCGTTCTGCTCCACCAACAGGATGGACTGCCCGGCCTGGTGGATCGCGACGATGGCCTCGAACACCAGGTCGACGATCGACGGCGCCAGGCCCATGGACGGCTCGTCCAACAGCAGGACAGCCGGATCGGTGACCAGCGCGCGACCCAGCGCGAGCATCTGCTGCTCGCCACCGCTGAGCTGGCCCGACACCTGCCGACGACGGTCCTTGAGGCGGGGGAACAGCTCGTACACCTGGGCGAGGCGGTCGTCGTGGCCCGAGGCGCGTCCGGCGAAGACGCTGAGCTCGAGGTTCTCCTCGACGCTCAGGGGCGCCACGACCATGCGGCCCTCGGGCACCAGGGCCAAGCCGCGGCGCACGAGCTTGTGCGCCGGCAGGCCGGTGACGTCCTGCCCGTCGAGCGTGACGGTCCCGGAGTCGGGGCGGTGCAGGCCGGCGATCGACGCGAGCGTCGTGGTCTTCCCGGCACCGTTGGACCCGATCAGGGCGACCAGTCCGCCCGCCGGGACCTCCAGGTCGACCTCATTGACCGCCCGGATCGCGCCGTAGCTTGAGGAGAGTTTCGACACGCTCAGCATCTGACCGCTTTCCGAAGTAGGCCTCCTGGACGTCGCGCTGCTCGACGCATTCGCGCGGAGTGCCCGTCGCCAGGAGCTGACCGAAGTGGATGACCGCTGCCGACTCGCAGTAGTCCAGTACGAGCCGCATGTTGTGCTCGATGAGCACGAGCGTGACGCCGTCGTCGCGCAGTTGGTGGAGCAGGTCCCCCAGCGACGACGACTCGGTGGCGTTCATGCCCGCCGTCGGTTCGTCGAGCAGGAGGAGTCGGGGGTTCGTCGCCAGCGCACGCGCCAGTTCGAGGCGGCGCTGGTCGCCGTAGGGCAGCGTGGTGCCGATCTGCTCGGGGTGGGCGTTGACGCCCACGCGCTCGAGCAGTTCGACGGCACGGTCGCGGAACTCGCGACGTTCCCGGCGCTCGCGGCCGAGGGACAGCACGCTGTCCAGGAACGTCGACGTGCGGTGCTGGTAGAAGCCCGCGACCACCGTGTCGAGCACGCTCATGCCCTCGAACAGCCGCACGTTCTGGTAGGTCCGCGCGACGCCCATGCGGGCGATCTCGTGGGCGCTGCGACCGGTGGCGTCCTCGCCGTGGACCTCGAGCTGACCTCGATCCGGGGTCAGGAACCCCGACACCAGGTTGAGG
>JBFJMP010000101.1:0-7719 GCA_041633895.1 Nitriliruptoraceae bacterium | reverse complement strand
GGCGCCTCGTCGTCGGCCTGACCCTTGCCGTGGCCTCGGGGATCGCCTTCCTCACCACCTCCGCCAATCCGCTGGAGGTGCTCGCACCACTGGTCGGCATCGTCGTGGGTGGCGTGCTGGTCCTGGCGCCGTGGTTGCTGCGACTGTGGGAGCAGGTGACGTCGGAACGCACGGAGCGGGCCCGCGCCGATGCGCGCTCGGAGGTGGCCGCGCACCTGCACGACTCGGTCCTGCAGACCCTCGCCCTGATCCAGCGCAGCGACGACCCCCGGGCGATGACGGGACTGGCCCGCCGACAGGAGCGCGAGCTGCGGGCGTGGCTGTACGGCGGCCGGGACCTGCGGGGCGGGGCGGATCGCGTGGCCGGTGCGGTCGACGACCTCGTCACCGACGTCGAGTCGTCCGTGGCCCTGCAGGTCGACGCGGTCGTGGTGGGCGATGCCCCCGTCGACGCACACGTGGCCGCCCTCCTGTCCGCCCTGCGGGAAGCGCTGGTGAACGTGTCCCGCCATGCGGGCGTCGACGCGGCGAGCCTGTACGTCGAGGTCGAACCGGACCGGGTCACCGCGTTCGTGCGTGACCGGGGCGTCGGCTTCGACCAGGACGCCGTGGATCCCGACCGCCACGGCCTGCGGTCGTCCATCATCGGGCGACTCGAACGCCACCGCGGCGGCGCCACCGTCCGGTCCGCGCCCGGCGACGGCACCGAGGTGGAGGCGTGGGTCCCCCGCGGCCGGGACACCGCGGCGGGCCAGGACGCCCCCGAGACCGCAACCGAGGAGACCGACACGTGAGCGCCGCCCTGACCGTCTTCCTCGTCGACGACCACCGGATGTTCCGCACCGGCGTCCGTGCCGAGATCGGTCCACACGTCCATGTCGTCGGCGAGGCCGGTGACGTCGACGAAGCGATCCGCGACATCGAGCGGCTGCGCCCCGACGTCGTCCTGCTCGACGTGCACATGCCGGGCGGGGGTGGGCAGGAGGTCATCGCCGGCGTTCGCGCCCACGGCCTCCAGGACGTGACCTTCCTCGCGTTGAGCGTGTCGGACGCCGCCGAGGACGTCATCGCGGTCATCCGCGCCGGCGCGCGCGGGTACGTCACGAAGACGATCAGCGGACCGGAACTCGTGGACGCGATCGTGCGGGTGCACGGCGGCGACGCGGTGTTCTCGCCGCGCCTCGCGGGGTTCGTGCTGGATGCGTTCGCCGGTGCGTTGCCCGAGGGCGCCACGGACGACGAACTCGACCAGCTGTCACCACGCGAGAAGGAGGTGATGCGCCACATCGCCCGGGGCTACAGCTACCGCGAGACGGCGGCTCGCCTGCACATCTCGATCAAGACCGTGGAGACGCACGTGTCCAAGGTGCTCCGCAAGCTGCAGCTGTCGAACCGCCACGAGCTGACGGCGTGGGCGGCGGGGCGCGACCTGCTCTGACGCCCCGCGCCCCGCGTCAGTCGACGAAGCCGGCGAGTTCCACGGCGACCTCGTCGGAGATCGCCCCGACCCCGCCCAGCACCACGATCCGGCGCAGCCCGACGATCCCGTCGAGGTATGCCACCGTGGTGTCCGGGAGCGCGTCGGTGCGCGTGAGCACGATCGGGGCCCCTTCGCCGAACGCCGCCGGACCTGCCGCCAGTGCGTCCGGGAAGTTCGTCCCCACCGCGACGTACACGGTGTCGACCCCGGACATCGACTGCGCGATCGCCGTCGCCGTCAGGAAGCGATCCGCGCCGGACAGGCGATCCGTGCTCGCCCCACCAGCCGCGACACCAGCCGCCGTCAGCGTGTCCTCGGCCACCGCCGCGACCCCACCCAGCGCCGTCACCGTCGCGGGACCGAGGTCATCGAGGGCCGCGGCCGTCGCCGACGGCAGGCTCCCCGGCAGGGTCAGCAGGATCGGCGCCCCGCCGGTCGCGGGGCCACCCGCCAGCGCATCGGGGAAGTTCGTCCCCGTCGCCAGGAACGCCGTGTCCACACCCGTCGTGTCCAACGCGGCGGCGATCGCCGCCGCCGTGTCGTAGCGCGTGTCCCCGGCGATCCGGTCGGTGGCCGTCCCGGCACCCGCGGCATCCGCGGCGGCATCCAGCACCGCTTGGGAGATCGCGGCACCGCCGCCCAGCGCCACGACCCGCGACGGACCCAGCGTCCCGAGGGCGGAGCCGACCACGTCCGGCAACGAGTCCGTACGCACGAGCAGGATCGGCGCCCCGTCCTGCGCGGCCAGCGGCCCGCCGGCCAGCGCATCCGGGAAGTTCGACCCGACCGCGAGGTAGACGGTGTCCACGTCCGCCGGGTCGAACCGGTCCAGCGCCACGGCTACCGCGGTCTCGTACCGGTCAGGGCCGGACAGGCGCACGACACCACCCTGCGACAGCGTCGTGAACGCGACGGGTCCGACGGTCCCACCCGCGCCGCCGTGGTTGTTGGCCTGGACCGACACGCGATAGGTCGTGTCCGGCGACATGTCGGTCAGGGTGATCGACGTCCCGGTCGTCATGCCGGTGACCGTGGTCGTCACGGTTGCCGCCGCGGCGCGCGGGGCGCCGGAACCCGTGGTCGTGGCCGTGGCGGTGATCGTGTAGTCGTCGACCTGCGACGCCGGCGGCGCCGTCCACGAGACGAGGGCGCTGCCGTCGGTCACGTCGTCGACCGCGAGCCCGGACGGCGCGACGGGCGGCCGTTGGCCGCGCGTGCTGACCCACACCTCGTCGATGTTGTCGACCTCGAGGTCACCCTCGTAGACGACCGCCGACGAGTCCCACCGGAACACGGGCCGCTCGACGTTGCCGTCGGCGTGTGCCGTCGCGCTGATCTGGACCTGCTGGCCGGGCGTCGCGATCGGGGCGCTGAACAGCTCGTGCGTGCCGGCCATGGGCCCGTCGCCGGCGTACACGACGCGGGTGTCGTCAGGGGCGACGATCAGTTCGGTCACGTTCACGTCGGTGGCCCACTCGCTCACCCGCACCTGCGGTCCGGAGAGGTCGACCGGGCGGCTGTAGACGTCGTCGCGCATGGCCACGTCGAGTTGGCCCTCGTAGGCGAGGCGCGAGCTGTCGTGGGTGAAGGCGAACTGCTCGACGTCACCGCCGGCGGGTCCGGGCGCGCTGACCCGGACGACGGGGCCGGACAGGTCGAGGGGGCGCACGTAGAGGGCGATCTCCTCGTCGACCTGGGCGTCCGCCGTGTACGCGACGTGCTCACCGTCGGGCGCGATCGCGATCCCGAAGACGTCCGAGGCCGGGTCCGCGAACGGGGCGTTGACCTGCTGCTGTGCGTCCGAGCCGTCGACGGCGCGCCGGTACAGCTCGGTCTCGTTCAGGACGTCCAGCGCACCGCGGTAGATGACGACCTGTCCGTCCGGGCTGATCTCGTGGGCGAACACGCCGCCCCCCGAGGCCGACACGCTGAGTTCCTCCTCGGTGCCCTCCTGGTCGATGCGGGCCGAGAACAGCTGCTGCTGGCCGTCCACCTTGAGGTCACCCCGGTAGACGACCCTCGTGGAGTCCGGCGTGATCTCCGGGAAGAGGACGTTGCCGCCCGCGCCGGGCGTGTCGTTGAGCCGGATCTGCTGACCGGCGGTCGCGATCGGGGCGCTGTAGAGCTCGGACTTGGCGTTGTCGTCCAGCGTCCCGCGGTAGATGACACGTGACGCGTCCGGCGCCACCCGCAACGAACCGAGGAGGACCTCCCCGCCAGGCACCGGGTCGCTGGACAGGCGGACCTGCGTGCTGGTCCCGTCGACCCGTGTCGAGTAGACGTCGCGCTGGCCGTCGACCGTGAGATCCCCCTGGTAGACGACGTACGTCCCGTCGGCGGACGACACGAAGTCGTACCAGACGTCGGAGTTGCCGGAGGTGTGCTCGCTGAGCCGTGTGGCTGGCTCGGCGAGGGTCACGGGGCGGCTGTAGAGCGGACGTCGGGTCGCGTCGACCTCGTAGGAACCCACGAACAGGACGTACGCCGAGTCCGCCGAGAACTCGTACGCGTACACGTCCTGCCCCGGCACGGCCGGGTTCACGCGGCGGGGCGCGTCGGTGGGGTCCTCGGTCGAGACCAGCCACAGGTCGATCCGGCCGTCCACGTCGGCGGGGTAGATCGCCCAGCGCCCGTCCGGGGACACCCGCATCTGGTCGTCGATGCCCGTGGGGGTGTTGGTCGACAGCAACTGCTGGCCGACGTGGTCGGCGCGCGCGGGCGGAGCGACCACGAGGGTGGACGCCGCGAGCAGTGCCGCCATCGCCATCGAGGTCAGCCTCGCCGGACCCCACGTGCGTACGCGTTCAGGACGGGACATGCGACCGCTCCCCTCGCCGACGAGACTGGGTCGCCGGGCAGGGCCGCAGCCTACGCGTGCGCCCCGATCCCGCAACGGGAATCGGGGCGCGCGGTGCGTTGGTGCGTCAGTGGGAGGCGGAGGGCTCCGGCTCGGTCGCGGGTGCGCCGGCGCTGGTCGCCACGATCGGCAGCTGACGGCCGCGGTGCAGGACCTCGGCGATGTCGAGGACCTCGATCTGGCCCTCCTGGATCGCGCCGTCCTGGACCCGCTGGGCGACGCCGTCGGACAGCATCGTGATGCAGAACGGGCAGCCCGTCGCGACGATGTCGGCCTCGACGTCGATGACCTCGTCGATGCGCTCGTTGTTGACGCGCTTGCCGATGTCCTCCTCCATGTACATCCGCGCCCCGCCGGCACCGCAGCAGAACCCGTTGGAGCGACAGCGCGTCATCTCGACCGCCTCGACCGCCGGCACCGCCCCGATCACCGCACGCGGCGAGTCGTACACCTCGTTGTGGCGCCCGAGGTAGCAGGGGTCGTGGTACGTGATCTTCTTGTCGAGTTCGTTGGTCCCGACCAGGCGACCCTCGTCCACGAGCTTGGCGAGCAGCTCGGAGTGGTGGATGACGTCGAAGTGGCCGTCGAAGTCCGGGTACTCGTTCTTGAGCGAGTTGAAGCAGTGGGCGCAGCGCGTGATGATCGTGCGCTTGTCGGCACCGATGGACTTCAGGGTCTCGATGTTGGACTGCGCCAGCATCTGGAACAGGTACTCCATGCCGAGGCGGCGCGCCGGGTCACCGGTGCAGCCCTCGTTGGAGCCCAGGATCGCGAACGTCACGCCGGCGTCGTTCAGCAGGTCGGCGGTCGCCTGGGTGACCTTCTTCGAACGGTCGTCGACCGAACCCGCACACCCGACCCACAACAGGTACTCGACCTCGGGGTCGAGCTCCTTGCCCGGCTCGGCGCGGATGATCTCGAAGTCCAGCTTCTCGGTCCACTCCTCGCGCTTGCCCGCCCCGACGCCCCACGGGTCGCCGGCGTTCTCGAGGTTGCGGAGCATGACGCCGGCTTCCTGCGGGAAGCTCGACTCCATCATGGCGGCGTAGCGACGCATGTCGATGATGGTGTCGACGTGCTGGATGTCGACCGGGCACTCCTCGACGCAGGCGCCACAGGTGGTGCAGGACCACAGGACGTCGAAGTCGATGACGCCCTCGCCGCCGGGGGTCGAGCTGACGAGCGGCAGGTTGACGACGTCGCCGGCCTCCTCCTCGGAGACCTTGCCCAACAGGTAGTCGCCCTTCGCGTACAGGTGGTCGCGGAGGTCCATGATGAGCATCTTGGGCGACAGCGGCTTGCCCGTGTTCCACGCCGGGCACTGGCTCTGGCAGCGACCGCACTCGGTGCAGGAGTAGAAGTCGAGGAAGCGGTCGAAGGTGAACTGCTCGACGGCGCCGACACCGAGGACGGTCTCCTCGGTCATGTTCTCCATGTCGATCAGGTCGGAGGGGGCGTTGCCGAGCGCCTTCGAGCGCTTCGGGTCGCGCGTGAGCTCCTGGAACGCGATCGTGACGATGTGGAGGTGCTTGGAGTTCAGCGTGAACAGCAGGAACGCGCCGACGATGCCGATGTGCACGACGAGGTTGACGGCGCCGATCCACTCCAGCGTGGTGTGGTCGATGCCGGCGAACCACTCACCGAACTGCTTGGAGACGAAGGCCGCCTCGGTCGGGGCGTGGTCCTCGGCGAAGCGGACACCGTGGGCGATCCAGAGGGTCCAGATGACCAGCGACTCACCGACGAGCACCCACCAGCCCTGCGTGAGGTTCGAGCCGGCGAAGCGCGACGAGCGGCCCTTGCGCTTGGGGTCCTGCGCGAGGCGCATGGACGCGAAGATCAGGATGCCGGTGACGCTGAGCAGGCCGAACGTGTCCTGGAGGAAGCCGAGGACGTCATAGGCCGTGATGGAGCCGAGCGAGATCCGGTTCAGGAGCGGGATCTGGAACTCGGGGCCGAGGAACATCTCACCGGCGGCCTCGATGAGCGTCGTCTGCAGGACGAAGAACGCCCACATGACCCAGAAGTGGGCGATGCCGGGGAGCGACCACCGCAGCAACTTCTCGTTGCCGAAGATGTTGCTGACGGCGTGGCTGACGTTGGCCTTGAAGGCCGCGCGGATGTTGCGCTCGGGCGCAGGGCGGGCCTTGCCGACGAGTTGGTACAGCCACAGGCCGCGACGTGCGGACAGCCCACCGAAGATCGCGATGACGGCTACGCCGCCGATGATCCGGAAGAGGGTGAGAGCAGTCTCGGAATCCATCAGCCATGCCCTTTCGACGTGCGGAGTCTACGTGGACGCGGTGATGGCCCCCAATGCGAACGCTCAGGCGGCCGACACGGCGTAGAGGCGCTGTCGTCCGGGGATGCCACGCAGGCGCGCCCGACGTCGGAGTGTGGCCGTCAGGTCCCCGTCGTCGGCGAGGTGGTCACGTACCGCCTCGGACACGAGGACCTCCCCGCCCCGGGCCTTGCCGGCCACCCGCGCGGCGAAGGCCACGTTGCTGCCGAACACGTCCCCGTCGGCGGTGACCGCCGGCCCGGTGTGGATGCCGATGCGCAGGTCCAGCGGTTCCCCGACGTCCGGGTCCTCCGCCAGCCGCTCCACCAGGGCCAGGCCACACGGCACGGCATGGTCGACCGCGTGGAACGCCGCCATGAAGCCGTCACCCTGGGTCTTGACCACGACGCCCTCGTGCGTGCGCACGAGGTCACGCACGATCCGGTCGTGGGTGCGGAGGAGTTCGGCGAATCGCTCGTCGCCGAGGCGCCGGTTGAGCGGCGTCGAGCCGGCGATGTCGCTGAACAGCAGCGTGATGGTCCCGTCCGGTGCCAGCGTCAGCGGCCGTTCACCGTCGCCGCGGTGGCCGAGCACCCGCCCCGCCAACCACCCGATCGAGTCGGCGACGAGGGCGTCGATGGCGGTGAGGGTCGCGGGCGGTCGCCACGCGGCCTCGTCCTCGCCGCCACGTCGGACGTCCCGCCGCCCGAGCAGGAACCCGGCGCCGGTGCCCACCGCGAGGCTGACGACCACGACGGCGACCAGCCACCAGCCATCCACCGCACGTCCCTCCCGGGCGTCGTTCGACGCGCGACACTACTCGTCGGGAGTCGCCGTCCCGCGTGCAACCAGGTCGCGGTGGCCGACGTCCCACCCCGGACGGACAACGAGGAAGTCGAACCATGCGGTTGCTCACCTGCGCGCTCGTCGGCGTGCTCCTGACCACGGCCTGCGCCTCCGACGCCGGGGACGCCACCGACGACCTCGCCTTCGAGGAGGGCGAGACGTGGGTGCTCGTCGACGGCGAGGTGGACGGTGCCCCGATCGTCGTCCCGGACGGTGCGCGCGTGGACCTGACGTTCCGCCCCGACCAGGACGGCC
>JBFJMP010000100.1:0-7753 GCA_041633895.1 Nitriliruptoraceae bacterium | reverse complement strand
TCCGCGTAGTCCGAGGGGTTGCCGTCGCCGGACTGGCCGTCGTGGTAGCGGGGGCAGACGGCAGCGGCCTGTTCGACGGTCTCGTAGACGCGTTCGCCGTTCGGGTAGCCGACCCAGGAGGCCGTCGCGATCTGGCGGATGAAGCCCACGAACCAGGCGTCGCGTGAGTCGTCGGTCGTACCGGTCTTGCCCCGGGTCGGGTAGCGCCCCATCTGGCCCTGGATGCCGCCGGCGGTGCCGCCGGGCGTGACCGGGCCGCTGAGGATGTCGACCGTGCGGTCGACGATCGCCGTGTCGATCACCTGCTCGCAGTCAGCGGTGTGCTCGTAGATCATGGTGCCGTCGGGCGCCTCGATGCGCTGGATCGCGTACGGGGCGCAGTACTCGCCGCGGTTGGCGAGTGTCGCGTAGGCGGTGGCCATCTCCAGCGGCGACACCTCGGTGGCACCGAGGCCGAGCGAGCAGCCGATCTGGTCGTTGGACGTGGTCTCGCGCCAGTAGCGCAGGCCGAGGCGGCCAGCAGCGTCGGCGACGGTTGCCGGCCCGACCTCCGCGGTCAGCTTGGCGTGGAAGACGTTCACCGACCCCTTGATGCCCGAGTACATGTCGCGCAGCCCGCCGGGTCCGGCGTTGTTGGGGGCGTAGCTGTCGGAACAGCCCTCGATGACCTGGCCGGGGTCCGAGTCGACCGTCCAGCCCGGTGGGATGCCGGCTTCGAGCGCGGCGGCGATCACGAACGGCTTGAACGACGAACCCGGCTGACGGCCCGAGCCACCACCGAGCGGCACGATCGGGTTGACCTTGGTGCGATCGCACAGGCGCTCGCCGTCCTCGGCGACACCCGCCCAGTCGTCGTCCTCGGCACACGAGCCGTACTCGAAGGGCCCGAGCGCCATGGTGAGGATCGCACCCGTGCCGGGTTCGACCGACACGATGCCGGCCAGCGGCTCGCGCGCGATGCGGTCGCGTGTCTCGTCCTCGAACGTGACCGCATCCACGATCGCGGCATCGGCCAGCGCCTGGAACTCGGGGTCGAGGGTGGTGTGGATGCGCAGCCCGCCCTGGAACACGGACGCGATGCGCTCGTCCGACGTCTCGCCCATCAGTTCGAGCGCCTCCGTCTGGCCGAGGGCCTCGGCGACGGACTCGTTGGTGAGCAGTCGGGTCACCCACTCGGTCCAGAAGGGGTTCTCGGGTGCGGGCAGTTCGCCGGCCTGGACCTCGAGCGGCGTCGCGCGGGCGATGTCGCGCTGCTGGTCGGTGATGAAGCCCTCGCTGGCCATCTGACCGAGCACGATGTCGCGACGGGCCTTCGCGGCCTCGGGGTTGTCGATCGGGTTGTTCCCGCCGGGGTCGCGGATCGCGGCGGCAAGGGTCGCGGCCTGGGGGAGCGAGAGGTCGGCCAGGGGCACCGAGAAGAAGCGCTCGGCGGCTGCGGCAACGCCGGAGGCACCGGCACCGAAGTAGATGCGGTTGAGGTAGCGCTCGAGGATCTCGTCCTTCGAGAGGCGATCCTCGAGTTCGACCGCCCACACGGCCTCGATGATCTTGCGGTCGAGGGATTGCTCGGTCGCACGGTCCGACAGGAAGGCGTTCTTGACGTACTGCTGGGTGATGGTCGAGCCACCGCCCTCGATGTCACCGGCCCGCACGTTGCGCAGTCCGGCCCGCAGGATCGCCTCGACGTTGATGCCGTGGTGCTCGTAGAACTCGGCGTCCTCGGTCGCGATGACCGCGTCGATCAGGACCTGCGGGATCTCGTCGAGCGTGACCGGGATGCGGTTCTCGCGGAAGTTGATCTCGGCGAGCTCGGACCCGTCGGCGGCGTAGATGAACGAGTTCTGCGGCGGGTTCTCGGCCTCCGGCAACGGTCCGACGTCGAGCAGGTCACCGGCCACGAACTCGATCGCGTCGGAGGCGAGCACGACGGTCGGCACGAGCAGGACGCCGACCAGGGTCCCGCAGGCGAGCACGACGAGTCCGATCAGGACCAGTCGCTCCGTCAGCGCCCGGGCGCGGCCTTCCATGGCATCGGTCACACGCTCACCTGTACACGCTCACAGCATCCGCCCCACTCGGGGACACGCCACCTTGACGATCGACACGCGGCGTCCGCCGCCGTCGGGAGCGTACCGGCGACGCCCGTCACGGTGGCCTGCCCGACCGTCCGGGTGTGCGCGGCGCCCCTCTCGGCCGCCCGGACGGCGGGCCTGGCGCTCAAAGGACTAGTCCTCGGGGCGGGGCCAACATGGCCCCAACGGGGGATGGGTGCCGTCACCACGCGGCCCTAGTGTCGAATCGTCAGCCGCGGGAGAGGTCGCAGTGGACGATGCACGAGACGAGTGGGCGCTCGAAGCGCGCTGTCGGGGCATGAACTCGACGGTGTTCTTCGGGCGGAACCTGACCGAGGCGCGGGAGGCGATTCGCACCTGCGAGCGCTGCGACGTGCGGCGCCCCTGCCTCGACTACGCCCTGAGTGAGCACATCGACATCGGTGTGTGGGGCGGACTCACCGAGCGACAACGTCGCGCCTACGCCCGGCGCCTGGCCAGCTGAGCACCCGCAGCCGGTCGCGTCACAGGTAGCCGTTGGCGCTGTACGGCTCCTGGGGCGGCTCGGGTGGCTTCGTCGCCTGCTGGACGTCCGCGGGCTCCTCGCCGAAGAGGCGTCCGCCGAACGCGTCGGCGATGTGGTCGTCGACCTGTGCGGCCGTTGACGCGATGGCGGCCACGGCGGCCTGTAGCTCGGGACCGTCGAGCATGGTGCCCAGCAGCGAGTGGCGCAGCCAGACGGTGCGGCTCTCCGGGTCGTACGACAGCGCCCCGAAGCCCAACCGGTGGTTGGTCGTGGCGATGAAGCGCGCGAGGTCGGGGCCGAGGTCGAGGTCGACGTTGGTCACCGAGAACACGCCGACCTGCGGACCGATGGGGCTGCCACCGATCGTGACGAACACGTGGGCGCCGTCGTGCTCGAACGTGAAGTTGCCGAAGGCGTCCACCTGGTAGCCGCCGAGGAACGCCCGCAGCAGTCCGCCGACGTACTCGCGCAGGTCGTCCGGATCCAGCAGGAGTCCGGTCCGCTTGGGCGGTGCCGGCGGGTTGGGCTGGCCGCGCCCCGCCGCCTGCAGGGCGGCGCCGGGGCCACCCGCGGCCTGGCCGGCCGCGTGTTCGGGCGCCGCGTCCGGATCGGGCGTCGCCGCGTCGTCTGCAGCCGCGGGGTCGGTGGAGGCCGCGTCGGGCGCGGTCGGATCGGTGGGTGGCAGGTCGTCGGACACGGTGGCCTCGTGTGTGGCGGTCGTCAGGTGGTCAGGCGGGTCGCGATCTCGAGCAGGCCGTCGACGTCGTGCACGTCGGTGCGCAGCAGGGGCACCTCGACCAGGGCGTTGACGCGACGACCGTAGAGCGCCGCGTCGACGTCACGTCGCTGTCGCCCGGCCAGCCCGGTCAGGTCCGCCAGCAGGCGCAGGCCGTCCGCCACCGCCGCGTCGGCGTCGTCGCCCTGCTCGTCGAGGCGGCGTGCGGCATCCCGCAGGTCGGTGTCGCTGGCGGCGAGGGCGGGTTGCGGGTTGATCCGATTCACGACCACGCCGGCGAGGTGCAGGCCCTCCTGTTCGAGGCGGTCGAGGAAGAACTTCGCCTCGCGGAGTGGTGGCGGCTGGGGCGCGGTCACGACGACGAACTGGGACGTGGGCTGCTGGAGCAGGTCGAGGACCTCGTCCGCCCGCTCCTTGAAGCCTTCGTACATGCCCTCGAAGTTGCCGAAGAAGTCGGCGAGGTCGTTCAGCAGGTCCATGCCGGTGACCTTGCCCGCCACCTTCATGAACGCCGTGGCTCCGGCGCCCACGAACCGCAGGTAGCCCTTGCCGACGGACGTGGCCGGCTTGAGGAGGAGCCGCAGCAACCGTCCCTCGAGGAACGAGGTCATGCGCTTGGGGGCCTCGAGGAAGTCCAGGGCGTTGCGGGTGGGCGGGGTGTCGATGACGACGAGGTCCCACGAGCCGTCGTCGTGGAGCTCGTGGAGCTTCTCCATCGCCATGTACTCCTGTGTCCCCGACAGGGTGGACGACAGGGTCTTGTAGATCCGGTTGGCCTTGATCGCGCGAGCGTTGCTGGCGGAGGTCGCGTGGCGGTCGATCAGCGAGTCGAAGGTCGACTGCATGTCCAGCATCATCGCCCACAGCTCGCCGTCGCCGGTGGGAACGGCGACCTGCTGGGGCGTGCTCCCCAACGCGTCGAGGCCCAGTGCCTGCGCCAGCCGACGGGCGGGGTCGATGGTCATGACCAGGCATCGCCGTCCGGCGTGCGCGGCAGCCAGTCCGATCGCGGCCGCCGTGGTGGTCTTGCCCACACCGCCGGCGCCCGTGGTCACCAGGACCTGGGACCGCCGGATGGCCCGGTCCAGGGTGAGCGTGCGTGCCTCGTCCAGTTCCTGCGTCATCGGCGGGCCCCCCAACCGGGTACCTGCTCGGCCCGCGGGCCGTCCTCCCCGATCTGGGTCGCCAGCACGTCGGCGAGCACGTCGAGGTCGCTCGCGTCGAAGGTGGCGCCCGTCAACTGCGGCAGGTCCAGCACCGGGCGCCCGGACCGCTCGGCGACGTCGGTCCGCAGGTCGGCCTGCAGGTCGAGGCGGGCGCGGTGCGCCTCCGCCGCGGCCAGGAGCAGGTCCGCGTCCGTGGGGGCGAGGTCGACGCCGCCACGGCTCGCCCGCGCGGCGATCTCGGCGCCGCCGAGTTCGGCGAGCACGCGCTGGTCGTCGGCGGTCACCTGAGGGATGACGACCTGGTTGGCGATCACGGGGCCGACGGCCACGTCGGCCTCGCGCAGCATCCGGATCCCGTCGATCGTCTCCTGGACCGGCATCTCCTCGAGCAGGGTGACCAGCACCGCCTGCACGCGTGCGGGGTCGGTCAGCATCTGCTTGATCTGGCCGGCCTGGCGCTTGATCGGTCCGACCCGAACGATCTCGGTGACGCCCTCCGGGGCCTGCAGGAACGGCACGATCCGGCCGGTTGGCGGGGCGTCGAGGATGATCGTGTCGTACATCCGGCGGCCGTCCTCGCGGCGGCGGGCCTCGATCTCGTAGACCTTGCCGACCAACAGCAGGTCGCGCAGTCCCGGGGCCGCGGTGGTGACGAAGTCGATCGCGTTCGAGCGCTCCATCACCCACTGCACCCGCTTGAGGCCGTAGAAGAGCTCGAGGTACTCGTAGACGGCATCGGCCGGGTCGAGGGCAGCGCCCCACAGGCCAGGACGGAACTCGCGCTCGTCGTAGTCCCACGGCTGCGTGCCGAAGGTGCGCGAGAACCCCTGCCGCCCCTCGACCTCGACCAGCAGCGTGCGTCGGCCGGAGGCGACGGCGGCGAGGGCCAACGTCGCGGCGACCGTGGTCTTCCCGACACCGCCCTTGCCGGTCACGATCACCACGTTCGACGTGAGGAGTTCGTCGTAGCCGTCGATGCCGGTGGCCGGACTGGTGCTGCCCACGATCGTGTCGCCTGCCGTCGGAGGTCGGGGACGGGTGCAGCCTACGGAGTCGTGGGCGTCGCGGGTGCTGCGTCACCCGTCCGGAGTCCGGAGGCCCATGTGGCCGCGGGTACCCTCCCGGCCATGTCCACGCGCCTGTTCCCACACCGTCTCCCCGTCCTGCTGCTCCTCGTCGCGACGGCGCTCGCCGCCGTGCTCGGTGGTCGGCCGGCCCTCGCCACGGAGGCCGACGCCGGCCCCGTCGTCGAGGTGCTGCCCGTGCGCGGCTTCCTCGACCCGCCGGTCGTCCGAGCGATGGAGAACCTCCTCGCCGACGCACAGACCTCCGGTGCCACCCTCGTCGTCCTCCAGGTCGACGGTCCCGGGGGGATCTCGGCCGACATCGACGGCCTGTTGGCCGCGATCGCCGAGTCGACCGTCCCGGTGGCGGTGTACGTCAGCCCGCAGCAGGGCCTCGACGCGGAGGCGGGCGGTGCCTACGGCATGTTGTGGGCCGCTGCGGACCTGCGGGCGATGTCCGAGTCCAGCTCGGTCGGGCCGTTGGACCCACCGAACCTGGCCGACGACCCCGGTGACCCGGACGTTGCCGGACTCGTCGCCGGCTTCCTCGGCGACGGGGCGGACCTGGTGCTCGACCGGGCAGCCACGGCCGAAGAGCTCGAGGCGGCTGGCGTCGTCGACGTCATCGCCCCGAACATGGCGGCCCTGCTGACCGGCCTGGACGGGCGCGCCGTCACCACCGCGGACGGCGACCTGACCCTCGAACTCCCACGCGACGACGTCGAGGTCCGGCTCCACTCGCTGGGCCTGCTCAGCCGCCTGTTGCACGCCGCGGCAGCACCCGCCTTCATCTACATCCTCCTGGTCCTCGGGCTGGGCATGCTGGCCTTCGAGGTCTTCCAGCCGGGGTTCGGCGTCGCCGGGTTCGCCGGGCTGCTCATGCTCCCGTTCGCTGGCTTCGGCCTCACGGTCCTGCCCGTCGCGTGGTGGGCACTCGCGCTGCTGCTGGTGGGGCTGGTCCTGTACGGGGTCGATGCGGCCCTTGCCGGCCTCGGGCCGCTGACGGCCGTCGCCACGGCGGCGTTCACCGCCGGGTCCTGGTTCCTGTTCGGAACCGGCGTCCTGCGCGTCCCCGTCGCCGTCGTGGTCCTCACGACGATCGTGGCCTTCTCGTTCTTCGTCGTGGTCCTGACCGTCATCCTGCGTGCTCAGGCCGGCCCGGACGGCGTCGACGTCGGGGACCTCGTCGGGCGCCACGGCATCGTGCGGTCGATCCTCAACCCGGAGGGCCACGTGTACATCGACGAGGCCCTGTGGCGTGCGCGGGTCGACGAGGACCGCCGCCTGCGGGTCGGCACCCCGGTCACGGTGACCGGCGTCGACGGCGCGGTCCTGGTGGTCGAGCCCTTCGAGGCCGCGCCGGCTGGCGCCGCCACGTCGCCGGGCGCCGACGAGGCCGCCCCCGCCCCCGACTCGGCCTGACCGATCCGGCAGCTCCGGCGATGCCCCGCCGGGGCCAACAGGGCCAGTCCAGAGCCAGTCCAGAGCCAGTCATGGGCGAACATGCCCGACATGGGTGCTCGCAAGAGCAAGCGCCAGCGTTGGAACAGCAAGCAGTCTCCCTCTAGTCACACTGGCCACATCGTCCTAGTGTGCGGGGGGAAGACGGGTGCGTTCGAACGAAGGGGTCTGCCTTGGTGGCTGAGCTGCATGTGCTCATTGATTCGGGTCAACCGTGGGAGCAGCAGGCGTCCTGCAGAGGGCATGACCCGTCACTGTTCTTCGGGCCGAACCGGTTCGAACCCAAGCGCGAGCGGCTCGCACGCGAGGCTGCAGCCAAGGAGATCTGTCGCGGGTGTCCCGTGCAGGTCCAGTGCCGCGATCACGCGGTCGCGACGGGGGAGTCCTTCGGGGTCTGGGGTGGCCTCGGCGAGAACGATCGCCGGACCGACACCCGGACGGCGCGACGCCGCGCCAGCTGACCGTCGCACGACGGGACGGCGACAGCGCCGTGCCCTGCGCCGCATCGCTGGGCGATGTGCTACCAACAGGGTTCCACCGACCCCAGAACCGATGAGGTGACCCGTTGAGCACGCTGACCACCTGGGAGTACGCCACGGCCCCGCTCGTGTCCCATGCCCTCCAGCAGATCCTGAACCAGTGGGGCTCGCAGGGGTGGGAGCTCGTGACGGTCGTCGACAACGTCGCGTTCTTCAAGCGACCGGTGCAGGCCGACGGATGAGCGCGCAGGAGCGCCTCGCCGCCCTGGG
>JBFJMP010000099.1:0-7808 GCA_041633895.1 Nitriliruptoraceae bacterium | reverse complement strand
GGCCGCTGCGTCCTCCACGTCGTCCCTGTCGTCCGTGTTGCGTGGGTCATCCACCAGAAGTCACAACGTTCCTGTAGATGAAACCCGTATGCTCGCCATGTGAAACCTACACGCCGAGCGCGACCGAAGCCAGACGTTTCGGCTCCGATTTTCACATATATCCACATACTCATCAGACAATGTGGAAGATATCGGTACGTTACGCAGATGCGTTGACACGTCAAGGGATCCACACCCGTCCCCCTACCGCGGTCGTCGGACCGGTGTCGTAGCGGTGGCAGGACAGCGAGAGGGACGCAGATGACACGCGGCGACACCGCCCCGACCACGACCGGCACCGGCCACCACGCCCCGGCGACGACGCCGCTGCTGACCGTCGAGGACCTCAGCGTCGCGTTCGGTCCCGAGGGGCGATCGGTTCCCGCGGTCGACGGTGTCAGCTTCGAGGTCCACCCGGGCGAGACGTTGGGGATCGTCGGCGAGTCCGGCTCCGGCAAGAGCGTGACCGTGATGTCCCTGCTCGGACTGATCCCGCAACCGCCCGGGCGCATCGTCTCCGGGCGCGCCGTGTTCGAGGGCCGGGACCTGCTGTCGATGTCGCGCAGGCAGATGCGGGCAGTCCGGGGCTGTCGGATCGGGATGGTGTTCCAGGACGCGATGACCGCGCTCAACCCCGTGCTCACCGTCGGCTTCCAGATCATGGAGACCCTGCGCACGCATGACCACGACCTGTCGTCGAAGGACGCACTGGTCCGCGCCGTCGACCTGCTCGACCAGGTGGGTGTCCCGAACCCGGGACAGCGCGCCAAGGAGTACCCGCACCAGTTCTCCGGGGGCATGCGCCAACGCGCCATGATCGCGGTGGCGATGGCCAACCAGCCACGACTGCTGATCGCCGACGAACCGACGACGGCCCTCGACGTGACGATCCAGGCGCAGGTCCTCGGCGTGCTCGAGAAGGCCCAGGCCGACACCAATGCCGCCACCATCCTGATCACGCACGACCTCGGCGTCGTCGCCGAGATGGCCGATCGCGTCGCGGTGATGTACGCCGGCCGCATCGTCGAGACGGGCACGGTGACCGAGGTCTTCGAGTCGCCCAAGCACCCCTACACGGTGGGGTTGCTGACGAGCCTGCCGCGACTCGACACCGACGCCGAACGCCTCGTTCCCATCCGGGGCAACCCGCCGGACCCGCACCATCTGCCGACGGGATGTCGGTTCCACACCCGCTGCGATCTCATGCAGGATCGGGAGCCCTGCCGTACCACCGACCCCGCGCTCGTCACCCTCGGACCGGGCCGCGCCAGCCGCTGCCATTTCGCTGACGAGGTGGAGACGTTCGCCGGGCACCTGGCGCAGCAGATGCACACGAGCGAGGAAGGCTCCGACCATGACCGCGCCTGAGGTGGCAACGGCACCGTCGACCGCGGCCGACGCCTGGGACCACACGCCAGTCCCCATCGGCGAGACCATCCTCGAGGTGGAGGGTCTGACCAAGCACTTCCCGATCACCGCCGGCGTCACCCGGCGCACGGTCGGGCACGTGCGCGCCGTCGACGGGATCGACCTGACCCTCAGGGCCGGCGAGACCCTCGGCCTGGTCGGCGAATCCGGTTGCGGCAAGTCCACCACTGGGCGCACCATCCTGCGCCTGCTCACGCCGACCTCCGGCCGCACCGTGTTCAAGGGACGCGACATCGCGACGCTCAGCCGCCGCCAGATGAAGCCGGTCCGCCGCGACATGCAGATCGTGTTCCAGGACCCGTTCGCATCCCTGAACCCACGGCTCACCGTCGAGGAGATCATCAGCGAGCCGCTGCGCCTGCACGGCCTCTACGAGAAGGCGACCTCGAGCGACGAGGTCCTCGAGCTGATGCGGCGGGTGGGGCTCAGCCCCGATCACCGGGCGCGCCTCCCCCACGAGTTCTCCGGCGGGCAACGCCAGCGCATCGGCATCGCGCGCGCACTCGCGCTGAACCCGCAACTGCTCGTGCTGGACGAGCCGGTCTCCGCCCTTGACGTCTCCATCCAGGCCCAGGTCGTCAACCTGCTCATGGAACTGCAGGACGAGCTCGGCCTGTCCTACATCTTCATCGCACATGACCTCTCGGTCGTCCGGCACATCTCTGACCGCGTTGCGGTCATGTACCTCGGCCGCATCGTCGAGGAGGGCCCGCGCGACCAGATCTACAACGAGCCGCTGCACCCGTACACGCAGGCGCTGCTGTCGGCCGTGCCGGTCCCCGAACCGAACGGCACCCACCGCGCGCAGCGCATCGTCCTGTCCGGCGACGTACCGAGTCCGTCCGACCCCCCGAGCGGCTGCCGCTTCCGTACGCGGTGCTGGCGCGCCGAGGAACGGTGCGCCACCGACGAGCCCCTGTTGCAGATCCGCGACGGCCAGGCCCACCCGACCTCGTGCCACTTCAGCGACCCGGGGCGGCTGCCCGTCGGATGAGGCCCGACCCGCTGCCGTCACGCGGTCGCGCGGCGACACACCTGTCGCTGGGTGCCGAGACCGTCGGCGGCCAGCTCCATCACGTCACCCTCGACGAGGTAGGTCGGTGGCTCCATGCCCAGCCCCACCCCTGCGGGCGTGCCCGTGTTGATCAGGTCGCCCGGCTCGAGGACCATGAACTGGCTCAGGTACCAGACGAGGTGGTCGATGCCGAAGATCAGGTCCGACGTCGACCCGTCCTGGCGACGCTCGCCGTTGACGTCCAGCGTCAGGCCGATCGTGTCCACGTCCTCGATCTCGTCGGGCGTGACCAGCCACGGGCCGGTCGGGTTGAAGGTCTCGGCAGACTTGCCCTTCACCCACTGGCCGCCGCGCTCGAGTTGGTGGTGACGCTCGGAGACGTCGTTGCACAGGACGAAGCCCGCGATGTGCGCCCCGGCCTGGGAGGGGTCCGACAGGTAGCGCGCGCGACGACCGATGACGATGCCGACCTCGACCTCCCAGTCGACCTTCTCGGCACCGGGGGGCAACAGGACGTCGTCGTCCGGCCCGACCATGGTGTTCGGGGCCTTGGTGAACACGATCGGTTCAGTCGGCGTCTCCGCACCCGACTCGCGCGCGTGGTCGGCGTAGTTGAGACCGATGCAGAGCAGTTGGTGTGGTCGCGCGATCGGTGGGCCGATGCGGGTGCCGGGCGCGACCGCCGGCAGCAGGTGACCGCGCGACTCGAGCAGGCCGGCAAGCCGGTCGAGTCCGCCGGTCGCGAAGAACATCGCGTCGTGGTCGATGACGTGTTCCGACGTGTCGCGGATGACACCCTCGTGCAACACCGCCGGGGTCTCGTGGCCGGCCTCACCCACACGCATCAGCTTCACGGAACCGCTCCTCAGGAGGTCTCGTCACGTGGAACCGCTGACGCGCGACGTCACATCGGGGTTCCCGGACCGAAAAGGCATCACCGTTGCATTACGGTGACATACGGGACATATCCTAGCCACGCTGGCCGCCATCGCACGATCGGTGCGAAGTTCCATTCATCGAAACCACAACGCACACGCGCGATCTGGCGAGGACCACACCCGTGACGGACGCCCTCAACCTCTTCTCGAGCGACCTCGCCCTCGCGGTCGGACTCGGCGCCATCCTGCTGGGAGCCGTCGTGCAGGGATCGCTCGGGTTCGGCATGGGCCTCGTGTCCATCCCGATCCTCGCCCTGATGGTCCCTGAACGCCTGCCGCAGGCGTTGGTCATCGCGTCGGTCCCGCACACGATGCTCATGCTCGCGCGTGAGCGGCACGGACTGCGACCGCGGGCCCTGTCCTGGCTGGTCGTCGGACGCCTCGCCGGCATCGTCCCGGGCATCGCGATACTCGCCGTGGCGTCCGCGCGGTCACTGCAGGTGCTGTTCGCCTGCGTGACCCTTGGGGCCGTCGGCCTGATGTCGATGGACCGCCTGGCCCTGCGGATCACGCCACTGAGCCAGTTGGCCGCCGGGACGCTGTCGGGCTTCGGCGGCGCGGCCGCCGGTCTCGGAGGGCCACCGGTCGCACTGCTGTACGCGGACCAGGACGGCCCGGCCCTGCGAACGACGCTGTCGGCGATCATGCTCGCGGGCAACGCCGTGATGATCCTCGGCTACGCGATGACGGATCGACTCACACCCATCGACCTGTGGACGACGCTGCTGTTCCTGATGCCCGTGCTCGGGGGTCTGGCGATCGGGATGGCCGTCCGGTCGCGGCTGGACGGACCGCGGCTGCGCACCGCGGTCCTCCTCCTCGTCTTCGCATCCGGGCTCGTCCTCCTGGTCCGAGCCCTGTTCGGCTGACTCAGCCGGCTGACTTCGCGAGCACGATCGCCTCGACCTCGACGGGCGTGCCGAGGGGCAACTCGGCCATTCCCACCGCCGACCGGGCGTGGCGGCCGGCATCACCGAGCACCTCGACGAACACGTCGGTCGCACCGTTTGCCACGACGTGCTGCTCGCGGAAGCCCGGCGCACTGCCGACGAACACGGTCAGCTTGAGGACCTGGTCGACCTGCTCCAGCGAGCCCAGCTCCTCCTGCAGGCGCCCGAGGAGGTTGATGCCACACTGACGAGCACAGGCCAACCCGGTCTCGACATCGACGTCCGCGCCGAGCGTCCCGGTTGCGAGCAGTTCGGAGCCGACGAACGCGACCTGTCCCGACATGAAGATCACGTCGCCGTCACGCCGGAGCGCACGCACCCGGGCGTCCGGCCCGGGGCTGGCGCTGAGGTTGGGCTCGAGTGCGGCGAAGCGGTCGTCTGCGGTCGTCATGGTGTCTCCGGTGCGATCGGTCGGTGTGGCAGGTGGAGCGGTGCTGCGGGCGGGTACGCGGGCCCCGAACGCGGTCAGAAGTAGGTGCGCACGATTCGGCGGACGACGAAGTCGTCGTCGACCATCGGGATCGCCCGCCACTTGTCGAAGGTCGTGCACGGATGGCCGACGCCGAGGCTCGCGAGGTCGCCGACGGCCAGGGAGCAGTCGGCGTCGACCTCGAGGTAGGCGTGCTGGTCGTTCATCGCGACGACACGCGCGCTCCCGGTGACGGGGTTCCCGTCGGGGCGGCGCAGGCGGCGCAGCACCGGCGGGTCGCCGTCCGGCGACACGTCGCGCTTGCCGATGCCGACGATCGCCTGCGTCGGTGACGGCCGCGACAACACGACACCCCAGACCTCCATCGCCGCCTCGAGGCGCCCGTCGGCGATGGGGACGCGTGGCGCCGAGCCCATCGGCGAGGAGTGCTCGTAACCACCGTCCGAGTGGGTGACGTAGCAACCGCTGCGCAGGACGACGCGGACGGGGCGGTCGAGTTCGATGCGACCGAGCACGTCCACGACGTGGTCGAAGTAGGCGCTGCCGCCGGCGCTGACCACGACCTCCGACACGGCATCGAAGCCTCCGGCGGCACCGATCGCCACGGTCAACTCGGCGAGCTCCGCGAGGAAGTCAACGACTAGGGCATCGGCGCTGCCGCCCGCCGTGGCGGTGATGATGCCCTCGAACGCCGACGTCCCGCGCAGCTCCAGCCGGGAGCTGGCACTGACCGACCGGGCCACATCGAGCGCCTCGTCGATGGTGCGCGCCCCCGTGCGGCCCCCCGGGACCCCGTACTCGACCAGCACGGGCAGGGGCCGGTCGCCCGACACGTCGGTGAGGACGCGTTCGAGGATCTCGACACCGGCACGCGAGTCGACGTAGCAGCAGACATCGAAGTCCGGGTCCTCGAGTGCCTCGGCCAACCAGCGCACGTCGGCCTCTGCCACGACCTCGTTGGCGATGAGCACACGAGGCACGCCGGCAGCCTTCATCACGCGCGCCTGCCACACCGTCGCTGCGGTGATCCCCCACGCCCCCGCCGCCAACTGCAGGTCGAACAGGGCCGGCGCCATCGTCGTCTTGCCGTGCGGCGCGAGTGACACCCCATGGCGCTCGCAGTACGCCGCCATCGTGTCGACGTTGTGGCGGACGGCGCGTTCGTTGAGCACGACCAGTGGCAGCAGGGCCGTGCCGTCGAACACCGACCACCCGACGCTTGCCGCAGCGGCGAGGTCGAGGTCGGTGGCGGCCGGCAGGCCCTTGGCCGTGGTCAGCTCGACGGGACGTTGAGTCTGCATGGGGCTCTCCGCCGGCATCAGGCCGCCGACAGTGCACGGTCGAAGCGCTCACGCACAGCGTCGAGTTCACGCTCCCCATGAGCGGCCGACACGTACCAGATGCCACGACCGGCGACCCAGATGCCGTTGTCGACCAGCACCTGCGACAGCTCGCGGTACCGGGCGAGGTCGAGCGACTGCAGGTCACGGAAGCTGCCGACGACCTGGTCGGTGTCACCGAAGGACACATGGAACGCCATCCCGACGCCCTGAGCACGCAGGGGGACGTCGTGCGTCGTGGCCAGGTCACGGATGAGCTGCATGACCTGCTGGCCGTGCGCCTCGACCCGCTGGTGGGGCTGCTCGTCGCGCAGCACCTGCAGCGACGCGGTGACGGCGGCGCAGGCCATGACCGACGCGTTGAAGGTGCCGGAGTGGTTGACCCCTGTGGCGAAGCGCTCCATCAGGTCGCCACGACCAGCCAAGCCGGCCACGGGAAACCCGCCGGCCATCGCCTTGCCGTACGTCGCGAGGTCCGGCGTCACGCCGAAGCGCTCGGCCGCGCCGCCCAGTGCCAGCCGGAATCCCGTGATCACCTCGTCGAAGATGAGGATGACGCCGTGCTCGTCGCACAGCTCCCGGACGCGCTCGAGGTAGCCCGGACGCGGCATCACGGCACCGCTGTTGCACATGAAGGGCTCCATGATGATGGCAGCGATCTCGTTGCCCCGTCCGGCCAGCACCTCCTCGACGACCTCCACGTCGTTCCACGGGAGCACGATCGAGTCGTCGACATGGCTGGCGAGTTGCCCCGGGCTTGCGGGGATCGGGTTGCCCTGCGCGTCGTAGGCCAGCAGCACGTTGTCGAGCCACCCGTGGTAGTGGCCCTCGAAGCGAATGAAGGTCTCCCGCCCGGTGACGGCCCGCGCGAGGCGCAGGGCGGCTTGGACCATCTCCGTTCCCGACAGCCCGAAGCGCACCATGTCCGGCCATCCGAGGGTGTCCAGGAAGATCTCGCCAGCCTCCACCTCGCCGGAGTGCTGTGCGCCGTAGATCAGGCCGCGCTCGCACGCCGAGGAGACGGCCGCAAGCACCCGGTCGTGGGCGTGACCGAGGAAGTTCGGCCCCTGCCCGAGGAGGTAGTCGACGTAGTCGTTGCCGTCGACGTCGTACAGCCACGCGCCCTTGGCGCGGTCGAAGAACACGAGGGGACCGGTCATCCGCACGTTCGAGTGCACGCCCCCGGGAGTCGTCGCGACGGCGCGCTGGTGGAGTTCGGTCGAACGCGCGCTGGTCAGGCTCGTCATGCGGGGTGGTCCTCGTCCGGCCGCGGCCGGCGTCAGGGGCGCGGGGGCACGCCCGGTGGTCAGATCGGTTCGCCGCCGAGGTCCTCGACGAGGTCCTCGGCGACGGACCGCAGTGCATCGGCGACACCCTCGACCTCGTCCAGCGTGAACCGGGCGGCGGGGGCACTCAGGCTGATGGCGACTGGCAGGCCGAGCCCGGAGACGAGCACGGCCACGCAGCGGCCGTCCGGCTCGTTCTCGCCGTTGTCGAGGGCGTAGCCGCGCTCGCGCGTGGCTTCGAGCTCCCGCATGTAGCCGTCGACATCCGTGATCGTGGCATCGGTCATGCGGGGCATCCCGTCCGCGTCGAGGATCGCGCGCACGCGGTCCTCGGGCAGGACGGCGGCGATCGCCTTGCCGACGGCGGTGCAGTGGAGGGGAT
>JBFJMP010000098.1:0-7816 GCA_041633895.1 Nitriliruptoraceae bacterium | reverse complement strand
GCGGAGGCCAGCGTGGAGGCCAGCGTGGAGGCCAGCGCGGAGGTCAGCAGCGTGGTCAGGGGGGCCAGCAGCGCGACGACCAGCACGGGGGAGGCGAACCAACCGGTCGTGTGGTCGTCGGCGTCCACCCGGTCCGTGAGGTCCTGCGGGCCGGCGGGCGGCTCGATCGCGTGCTGGTCGACGTGGGGCGCGGGGACGGCAGCGCCATCGACGAGATCGGCGAGCTCGCGGCGCAGGCCAGGGTCCGCGTCGAGCGCGTCGACCGCGACCAGATCGAGCACCACGCCGCGGGCCTGGTCCACCAGGGCGTCGTGGCCCTCGGCCCGCCGTTCCCCTACGTCGGACTCGCCGAGGTGCTCGCCCGCACCGAGCGACAGGATCGGCCGGCCCTGCTGGTCGCCCTCGACGGCATCACCGATCCCCACAACGTCGGGTCCATCGCACGCTCGGCCGAAGCCGTGGGCGCGGACGCCCTGATCATGCCGTCGCGGCGCGCGGCGGGCGTCACGGCAACCGTCGAGAAGGCGGCGGCCGGGGCGCTCGCGCACCTCGACGTCGTGCGTGTCCCCAACCTCGTCCGGGCCCTCAAGGACGCGAAACAGACCGGGTGCTGGGTCGTCGGCCTGGCGGCCGGGACGGGCAACGACATCGCCGACACGGAGCTGCTGGCGGAGTCCCTCGTGCTCGTCATCGGGTCCGAGGGCAACGGGCTTGCCCACCTGACTGGGCTAGAGTGTGACCTGTTGGTCGAGTTGCCAATGCGAGGGTCGGTGTCGTCGCTGAATGCGTCGGTGGCCGCCTCCGTTGCCCTCTACGAGGTGCTGCGGCAGCGAGACAGGCAGTAGGAAGGCAGTTTCGGGCCATGGCGTAACGCTTGTCGCCGTCGCTCGTTGGAGGATGCAGGAACCCCACGACCGGACGGCCCGAGGCCGAGTGGAGGGCACGATGACGGCAGCGCGTCAGGCATCGCGACTGGTCGATGCGCGCTCCGACTCCGACCTCGTTCGTCTCGTGCGCGCCGGTGACGACCGCGCTGCCGAGGTCCTCATCGACCGCTACCGCCGTGCCGCGCGTGCCCGGGCGGGCAACTACTTCCTCATCGGTGGCGACCACGACGACCTCGTCCAGGAAGCCATGATCGGCCTCACCAAGGCCATCCGCGACTTCGATCCGGACCACGGTGCGTCGTTCGCGTCGTTCGCCGAGCTGTGCATCACGCGCCAGATCCTCACGGCGATCAAGGCCGCCACGCGGCTCAAGCACGCGCCCCTGAACACCTACGTGTCCTTCGACCGTCCTGCCGACGAGTCGGGGCGCACGCTCGCCGACACGATCGGGGCGGTCGACGAGGCCGACCCGCTGGCGACCGTGCTGGCGGACGACGACCTCGCCACCCTCCGCGCCGCCGTCGGTGACACGCTGTCCGGTCTCGAGCGCGAGGTGCTGCAGCTCTACATCGAGGGGCGCAGCTACCAGGACATCGCCGAGACGTTGGGCCGGCACGCCAAGGCCGTCGACAACGCCCTGCAGCGGATCAAGAAGAAGCTCGAGCAGCGCCTGGGGCGCTGAGCGCCTCCGTCACCTGCAACTGACGCGTGCTGGTGACGCGTGCTGGTGAAGCATGGAGCGGCCCCCGATCGGGGGTTCGGGGGCCACCCCATGCAGAGCCGAGGACGGGAATCGAACCCGTGACCTGCCGTTTACAAGACGGCTGCTCTAGCCAGCTGAGCTACCTCGGCGCTGGACCCATCAGCGCCGCTCAATGTTACCCCGGCGCGGGCACGTGGTGCATGGGGGACCGTGGCCCGCGGACAACTTCGTTCGTGTAGTTGCATGCATGTGATTCGTCCGGCACGCTGTGCCTGACGACGAGGAGGACCATCGTGTCCCCATTTCACGACAGTGCCGCTGACCGCTCGTGCCTGGACGACCAGGACCGCAGCGTCCTGGACTTCGAGCGCGAGTGGTGGCGCTACGCGGGCGCCAAGGAACAGGCCATCCGCGAGCACTTCGGCATGTCCCCGACGTCGTACTACCGCTCCCTGAGCGACCTCATGGATCGTGACGAGGCACTCGCGTACGACCCGATGCTGGTCAAGCGCCTGCGTCGGATGCGGTCGTCCCGCACGCGCCAGCGCGCCGAGGCGCGCGTCGACTCCCAGGCACGCTGACGATGGAGTCCCCCGGCGTCGGCACCGACACGCTGCGACAGTTCGGACTCGGGGCCGTTGCCCTGGTCGTGGTGTCCGCACTGCTGTTCGCCCTGGTCGGACTCGTGTCCGACGACGGCGACGGCGGCGATCCGGTGGCGCAACCATCGGCAACGGCCGACCCGTCGGACGACTCGACCGACGGTCCCACCTCGTCGCCCACCGACGTCGGCACGGATCCCGTGGTCGCCCCCACCGACGGCGCGACCGACCAGCCGACCGACACCCCGACCGACACCCCGACCGCGGTCGCAAGCGACCTCGACGCGGCCAAGGGCATGTCGATCCAGGTGTTGGACGGTGTACTGACCGACAGCCGCGGACTGCACGGCCGCGTCGTGTCCTGCCTGCAGGATGCCGGCTTCACCTCGCTGATCACCCAGAACAACTCGTCGCGCGTCTACGACGCCACGGCGGTCTTCTACACGCCGAACGCCGACGGCTCGAACCAGGCGGCCGCCGAGGCGATCGCCGCCGAGTTCGGGTTCACACGCGCCGAGGAGAAGCCGGACACGCTGTCCGACTCGGTGCCGCTGCACATCGTCGTCGGCACGGACGCGACGTCACCCTGCTGATGTCACGCGTCGGGGGCAGCTTCGTCCGCGTCGTCGCCGCCACTCTCCTCGTGCATGAGCTGCAGCTTCTCGAGAACGAGCGTGCGACGACGCTCCTCCTCGGCCCGACCGTGCTCAAGCACGTCGTCGAGGACCTGTGACAAGGACAGGGGCGAGAACGGCTTCGTGATGTACTCGGCCGCGCCGGACGACCAGCCACGGATCTGGTCCTGGTCCTGGACCTTGGCCGTGAGCATGACGACCGGGATGTCGCTGAACTGCGGGTCGTCCTTGAGGGCCTTCAGCACCTGCCACCCGTCCATCCGCGGCATCATCACGTCCAGGAGGATGATGTCGGGCAGGCGTTCGCGAACACGCTCCATCGCCTCCACGCCGTCCGACGCCTCGGTCACGACGTAGCCCTCGAACTCGAGGTTCACGCGACACAGGAGCAGGACGTCTGGCTCGTCGTCGACGACGAGGACGTGACGTCGGTCTGCCACTTCCGGCCCTTGGATGAGGAGTTGGCTGGAAACCTAGTCGTTCGTCGCGTCCCGTCGGGGGAGTCGCCGGCGCGCGACGTCGGACGCGGTCGTCTAGCGTCCGCGGCAGGAGCAGGAGATGACTGGGGTGGACGAGACCGCGGACCGTGCACGCCTGTGGTTCTTCCGCACGTGGGCCTTCATCGGCGTCATGGTCGTGCTGTGGGGCGTGTTCCACGTCTTCCACGATCCCCTGCGGTTGCTGACCCCGCCGATCGCGCTTGCCGGTGTCCTCGTCTACCTGCTGAACCCGGTCGTGTCGTACTTCGAGCGCCGCCACATCCACCGCGTCGTCGGCACGTTGCTCACGTACCTGCTCGTCGGCCTGATGCTCGCCGGGGCGACGTGGGCGATCGCCCCCCTGATCTACGAGCAGACCCGCGAACTCATCGACGGGTTCCCCGACATCGCGGTGGGCCTGCAGGACGGGGTCAACGGGCAACTCGAACGGCTCGGCAGCGACGTCCGGGTCAGCTTCGACCCGGAGGCCAGCGACACCCGCGAGGCCGTGCAGAACTTCATCGACGAGCACCAGGGCGAGTTCCTGGGCCTGCTGCAGAGCACCGGTCGGTTCGTCCTCACGATCCTCGCGGGCATCCTCGGGATCATCCTCGCGCCCGTCATCGCGTTCTACATCCTGGTCGACCTGCCGCGGCTGTCGGCGGGTGTGGAGCGCCTGCTGCCGCCCGAGTCCCGCGCCGAGGTCGTCGACGTGGCGGGGCGGATCCTCGGCACCGTCGGGTCCTACATCCGCGGACAGGCCCTCGTGTCGCTGTTCGTGGGCGTGGGCACGTCCATCGGGTTGGGGGTCATCGGGCTGCCCTTCTGGGCGCTGGTCGGCACCGTCGCCGGCATCTTCAACCTGATCCCCTTCATCGGGCCGTTCGTGGGTGGCGTGATCGGCGTCGTCATCGCGCTCACGGTCGGCGGCGGCACCGGGCAGGCCATCGCCGTGGTGGTGGTCATGGTCATCGTCCAGCAGATCGACAACCACGTCATCACGCCCAACATCCTGTCGCGCACGGTCCACGTCCACCCGGTCACGATCATCGTGTCGCTGGCCGTGGCCGCCAGCATGTTCGGCATCTTCGGGATGCTGATCGTGATCCCGGCGGTCGCGACGCTGAAGCTCATGGTCATGTACGTGCTGGTGACCCGCGTGCCGTCGATGGCCTACCTGGCCGGCGACGGCCAGGAGTTGATCGACGGCGCGCCGGTCGGCACGCAGTACACCCTCATCAACATGGGTCGTGACCTGCGAGCGGCGTACCGACGACGACGTGGGCTGGACCTCGACGACGACTGACGCGACCTGCTGCCGCCGTCAGACCGTCACGGATGCCAGCGGTGGGCGCTCCCGCACGACGATCTCGTGGTCGACCATCGTGAGCCCGTCGGGCCCACGCAGCGGCTGGCGCAGGTGGGTGCCCAGCGCATCGGTCATGACGGCGCGTGAGTCCCGTGCGAGCCGATCCAGCGTGACGTGCAGGATCTCGGCGGACATGCGGCCGAGGGAGGCCAGGTCCTGGTGGTCGTGTTCCCGACGCTCGAGGTCGACCTGGGCGATGACGTCCGAGCCGTGGCGGCCCGCGATGTCGATCAGCATGGCGATCTCCACCCCGTAGCCCTGCACGAACGGGATCGACTCCAGCAGGTCACGACGTCCGGCGTACTCGCCGGACAGCGGCTGCGCGAGCCAGGCGAGCTCGGGCCAGAACGTCGCCAGCAGTGGCCGTGCCATCAGCTCGGTCACGCGGCCACCGCCGGTCGGACGCAGCTCGTCCCCGAGTTGCAGCGGGCGGTCGTACGCCGCCTTCGTGAACGCGATCGTGTCGTCGGTGAGCAGCGGCCCGAGCAGGCCGACCACGAACCGCGGGCCGATGTCGAGGATGTCGCCGTCGACGTAGAGCACGATGTCGCCGGACGTGGCGGCCAGGCCCTTCCACAGCGCCTCGCCCTTGCCCGGCGCATCGCCGAGGTGGGGCAGGACGTCGCTCTGGCGCACCACGCGGGCACCCGCCCGCTGGGCCTCTGCCATGGTGTCGTCGTGGGAGCCGCCGTCGATGACCAGGAGCTCGTCGACCAGCGGCGCCTCCTCGACGACCGAACGCCGCAGCACCTCGGCCACGCGTCCGACACGACCCTGTTCGTTCAGTGCGGGGATGACCACGGACACCGTCGTGCCGCTGCGTTCACGTGCAGCGATCAGGTCCGCCACGTCGAAGTCGGCGTGGTGATGGCGTACACCGTCGCGGGAGCAGGCCTGATCGGTCACGAGGAGACGTCCGTCGGGTCGGTGGGCGGGGACAGGGCGTGGCTGGTGGGTACAGGGTGCCCGATCGCAGGGCAGAACGGCCACCTCGCACGACCTCGACCCGTCCGGGGCGTCCTCCCCGCCTCGGTTCGCGTCGTGCCGAGCGTGCTGGCATACTGGTTCGACTGGTGCTCATCCAGAGAGGTCGAGGGCTCGGGCCCGCTGACGCCTCGGCAACCTCCCGGCAGCAACATCGCCGGGGCTGGTGCCAAACCCGGACCGTCGCACACCACCGGTGTGACGAGGTCGATGAGCTGAAGGGTGAAGTGTGCCCAGACCTCACGGCCTCCCGACGGGAGGCCGTTCTCAGTTGCGGCGGCCTCCGTACGATGAGACGAGAGGACAGGCGCATGGTCGCCACGCAGGTTGCCCCACCCTTCGACCCGGACCTCACTCCGCAGGTCAACGTCACCGGCCTTCGATGTCGGGAGTGCGGAGCCGAGGAGGACCTGGGCCTGGCCCATGTCTGCAGCTTCTGCTTCGGGCCGCTCGAGATCACCTACGACCGCGATGCCATCGCGGCGCGCGTGACGCGCGAGCGGATCGAGGCCGGTCCGGCCTCGCTGTGGCGGTACCAGGACATGCTGCCGGTCCTGTCCGCCGACCCCGCGTCGCGGATCGACCTCGGCACCGGGTTCAGCCCGCTGCGCCCCGCCCCACGGCTCGCCGCCGCCCTCGGGCTGGGTGAGCTCTGGCTCAAGGACGACACGCGCAACCCGTCGGGGTCGTTCAAGGACCGCGTGGTCACGGTGGCACTGTCCGCCGGGCGTGCCCTCGGACTGGAGACGTTCGCGTGCGCGTCCACGGGCAACCTCGCGAACTCGGTGTCGGCCCACGCGGCCGCATGGGGCGTGCCGGCCTACGTGTTCATCCCGCACGACCTCGAGCGTGGCAAGGTCGTCGGTTCGGCGGTCTACGGGGCCAACCTCGTGTCGGTCAAGGGCACCTACGACGACGTCAACCGCCTCTGCGCCGAGGTCGCCGACGACCAGGGCTGGGGCTTCGTCAACGTGAACCTGCGGGCCTTCTACGCCGAGGGCTCCAAGTCCATCGGCTACGAGATCGCCGAACAGCTGGGCTGGGAGCTGCCGGACCACGTCGTGATCCCGGTCGCGTCCGGCTCGATGCTCACCAAGATCCACAAGGCCTTCGGTGAACTGCAGGACTACGGGTTGGTGGAGGCCGGGGCGCCGCGCATCTCCGGGGCGCAGGCCACCGGGTGCTCGCCCGTGGCCGAGGCCTTCGAGCGTTCGTCGTTCGACATCCGACCGCAGCGTCCCGACACGATCGCCCGGTCGCTCGCGATCGGGAACCCCGCCGACGGCTACTACGCCCTGAAGGTCGCCGACGAGACCGGCGGTGCCGTGGGTCACGTGCCCGACGACGAGGTCGTCGCAGGCATCCGCCTGCTGGCCGAGACCGAGGGCATCTTCGCCGAGACGGCTGGCGGCGTCACCGTCGCGAACCTCAAGCGCTTCGCGGAGTCGGGCGTCGTGCGCCCCGACGAACGCGTCGTCGCCGTCATCTCCGGCAACGGCTACAAGACCATCGAGGCGGTGCAGGACCACGTGGGCCCGACCTTCGAGGTCACCCCGGCACTCGACGACTTCCAGACCCAACTGCAGGCGCGGCTCCAGTCCGCGGAAAGTGACCACTGACATGCCCACCGTTCGCATCCCCACGCCCCTGCGCAAGCTCACCGACGGCGAGTCCGTCATCGCCGTCGAGGGCGCGGACCTGCGCGCCGTCGTCGCGAACCTGAACGCCGCCCACCCGGGCCTCGGTGAGCGCCTGCTCGACGAGGACGGCAACCTCCGACGCTTCGTCAACGTGTTCGTCCGCGACGAGGACGTGCGCTTCCAGAACGGCCTCGACACCGCCATCAGCGCCGACGACACCGTGTCGATCGTCCCGGCCGTCGCCGGCGGCTGAGCCCGACCCGCCCCGAACCGAGACTGGGTGCAGATCCCGACCGAAGCGGTCGGAACCTGCACCCAGTGTTCGTGTGGCTGGTGGGTCAGCTGAACTGCATGAGCTTCGTGAGGCGTTCGGTGGCCTCGATGAACTCCTCGACCATCGACGTCACGACCTGACGCACCGAGCGCGACTGGTTGATCTGGCCGATGACCTGGCCGCACGGGTTGAAGCCCATGACCTGGCCGGCGTCACCCGCGCGTGCCGTGCGACGCAGCGTCT
>JBFJMP010000097.1:0-7934 GCA_041633895.1 Nitriliruptoraceae bacterium | reverse complement strand
TCGGGGCGGAACCGCAGCCCGGCGACACGGTGGCCGCGACCGCCGTCGGCGACCTCACCGTCAACGGGGTCACCCAGCGCGTCGAGGTCCCCCTCGAGGCGGCGCTGTCCACGTCGGGGTTGCTCGTCGTCACCGGCTCCCTCGACGTCACCCTCGCCGACTTCGACGTGAGCGCACCCTCCGCGCCGATCGTGCTCGGCGTCTCCGACGTCGCCATCGTCGAGATCCAGCTCTACCTGACCCACGCCTGACGGTCGTTGGTCTGCCGGATCCCGCCCCCGCCGCAGGATGGTAGTTGAGCGCTTGACCATTTCCCGCGCGTGCGCTTCACTTGGTCAAGCGATCAATCACATGCGAAGGTCAGGACGCACGATGCCGACGGTCACCCACCTCCCCCCGCGGGCCTCCCTCCCGTCCGTGAGGACCCGCGTCGAGGTGCCGCTGCGCTTCGGCGACGGGTTCGAGACCCCGGCCGAGGTCGTCACGTTCCACGGGCTCGCGGACGCGCGCGAACACCTCGCCCTGCGCCTCGGCCCGGTCACCGACACGCCGTTGGTGCGGCTCCACTCCGAGTGCATGACCGGCGACGTGTTCGGCTCCGCACGGTGCGACTGCGGCCCCCAGCTCCGCGAGGCGGTGGAGCGCATCGCCACGACCGGTGGCTGGCTGCTCTACCTCCGGCAGGAGGGCCGTGGAATCGGCCTGTACGAGAAGCTGGACGCCTACGCCCTCCAGGACACCGGCCTGGACACGTATGCCGCCAACCGCGCGCTGGGCCACCCCGACGACGCGCGCGACTACCGCGCCGCAGCCCAGATGCTGACCGCGGTCGGCGTCCGCTCGCTCGACCTGCTGACCAACAACCCGGACAAGGTCGCCCAGCTCCGCCAGCTCGGCGCGACCGTGCGACAGGTGGTGCCCACCGACGTCCACCTGTCGCCCGCCAACGCCCCCTACCTCGCCGCCAAGGTCGCGCACACCGCTCACACCATCGACCTCGACATGGCCATCTGACAAGGTCCCAGCATGGGCATCCACCAGCTCAACCACGCCGTCCTCTACGTCCGCGACGTCGAGCGGACCGCCGCGTTCTACCGCGACGTCCTCGACTTCCGGACAGCGCACGAGGTGGCGATCCCGGGCGCCGCGTTCCTCGTCGCGCCCGACTCGACCAACGACCACGACCTCGGCCTGTTCGAGGTCGGCGCGGCCGCCGCCCCGTCGGCCGCGGGCCGCGGGACGGTCGGGCTGTACCACCTCGCCTGGGAGGTCCAGACGCTGGCCGACCTCGACGAGATCGCCCGGCGCCTGCAGGCGGCGGAGGCGCTCGTGGGCGCCTCGGACCACGGGACCTCGAAGAGCCTGTACGGCCGCGACCCGGACGGGATCGAGTTCGAGGTCGTGTGGCTGGTGCCCGCCGACCGGATCGACGACGACGTGTTGGCCGCTCGCAGCCGCATCGGACGCCTGGACCTGGCCGCCGAGGTTGCTCGTTACGGCGCCGACACCCCCGGCGGGGTCGGCGTGAGTCGCCCCTGAGCCACCTCCCGGACCGCGCCGCCCCTACGCTCCTGCGCATGGGAACCGACGACATCGCAGACCTCCTGCGCGACCACGGCTATCGGGTCACGCAGCCACGTCGCGCGGTGTGGCGGGTCCTGGCCGAGGCGCACGGCCACCTGACCGCCGACCAGGTCGCGGCTCGGGTCCACGACGAGGACCCCGGGATCAACCTCGCCTCGATCTACCGATCGCTGGCGCTCTTCGACGAACTCGACCTCGTGCGGGAGTCCCGCCTCGGCGAGGCCGACGCCAGCCGGTGGGAGATCGCCCACCCCGACGAGCACTTCCACCTGGTCTGCGACGACTGCGGCCGGATCGACCACCACGTCGGGTCGCTCGTGCAGGAGATCCGCGAGCACCTGGCGGACGGCCACGGCTTCGAGCCATCCGCGATCGAGCTGATCGTCAACGGACGCTGCGCCGAATGCGTCAACCTCGCCGGCACTGTTGCGAACGGGTCGCAGTAGATTAGGCTGCTCCTCGACAGGATCGAGGTCGAGATGCACGCTCCCGATGGATTCCTCAACGTCGGCACCGCCGTGGCCACCGGCGCCCTCAGCGCGGGCGCGGTCAGCGTCGCCCTGCGCCAGTCACGCGAGCAGCTCGGCGACCGTCAGGTCCCGCTCGCCGGGCTCTCCGCGGCGTTCGTGTTCGCCGCCCAGATGGTGAACTTCCCCGTCGCCGCAGGGACCACCGGCCACCTGCTCGGCGGGGCGCTGGCCGCGATCCTGCTCGGACCGGCTGTCGGCACCCTCGTCGTGACGGTGGTCGTGGTGGTCCAGGCACTCGTGTTCGCCGACGGTGGGTTGACGGCGCTGGGCTACAACGTCCTCAACATGGCCGTGGTCACCTCGTTCGGGGGCTACGCGGCCTTCGTGCTCATGCGACGACTGCTCCCCCGCAACGGGACCGGCGTGGTCGTGGCCGCGGGCCTCGCCGCCGGCATCTCCGTCGTCCTGTCGTCGATGGCGTTCTCGATCGAGTGGCTGTTCGGCGCGACCGCCGACGTCCCGTTCGACACCGTGTTCGGGGCCATGGTCGGCGTGCACCTGCTGATCGGCATCGGCGAGGGCGCCATCACGGCGCTGGCCGTGGGTGCCGTGCTGGCCGCGCGCCCCGACCTCGTGCACGGCGCCCGCGACCTGGATCGGATCGCCCTCAACGACCGGCCGCCGGTCGGCATCCGTGCCTTCGCCATCGGGGCGACCCTCGTCACGCTGCTGGTGGCCACGGTCGTCAGCCAGTTCGCGGTCGACGACCCGGACGGCCTGGAGTTCGTGGCCGAGGAGCAGGGCTTCCTCGAGTCCGGCGAGGACCACTCGTTCGGCGACTCGCTGTTCGCCGACTACGCGACGCGCGGCCTCGGCAACGAGTCGGCGAGCCTTGCCGTCGCTGGCGCCACCGGGGTCGCCATCACCCTCGCCGTCGGGTTCGGCCTGTTCGCCGCCGTGCGCGAACGTCGGCGCGACCCGACGACGGCGGGCTGAGGTGGGCGCCGGACACGCCCACCCACTGCACCACCACGGGCACAGCCGCGTGCACCACCTCGCGCCCGAGGCCAAGGTCGCGGCGGCGTTCGCCACGACCGTCGCGATCGCGATCACCCCGCGCGAGGCCCTGTGGGCATTCGCCATCCACGCCGCCGTCCTCGCGGGCGTCGTCGCGACGGCCCGCCTCCCCCTGCGGTTCGTGCTCGCGCGGCTCACCGTCGTCCTGCCGTTCGTGACCTTCGCGCTCTTCCTGCCCTTCGTGGCGGGGGGCGAACAGGTCGAGGTGTTCGGCCTCGAGGTCGCTCGCGACGGCCTGTGGGCGATGGGCAACGTGCTGACCAAGGCCACGCTCGGCGCAACCGTCAGCATCGTGCTGGCCGGCACCACCGAGTCGTCGCGCATCCTCATGGGCCTCGAACGCCTTCGCGTCCCGGCCGCGCTGACCACGATCGCGACCTTCATGCTGCGCTACCTCGAACTCATCGCCGACGAGATCGGTCGCGTCCGCACGGCGATGGCCGCCCGCGGATACGCGCCCCGCTGGCTGTGGCAGGCGCGCCCGATGGCCAGCGCGGCCGGGGCGCTGTTCATCCGCAGCTACGAGCGTGGCGAACGCGTCCATGCCGCGATGGCCGCCCGTGGGTTCACCGGCACGATGCCCGACCTCGGGATCCGCCGCGCCGGCCCGGCCGAGTGGTTCATGGCCGCTACCGTCCCGACGTTCGCCCTCGCGGTGACGTTGACCGCCCTCCTGACGAACTGACGCCCATGCCCCCTTCGGACGCCGCACCCGCGATCCTCGTCGACGACCTGCACTTCCACTACCCCGACGGCACGCAGGCCCTCGACGGGCTGTCCCTGCGCATCGACCGGGGCGAGCGGGTCGCAGCCCTCGGCCCCAACGGGGCTGGCAAGACGACCTTGGCCCTGCACTGCAACGGGATCCACGTCCCCGAGCGAGGGCGCGTCGAGGTGTTGGGCGTCCCGGTCGACGAGGCCAACCTCCCCGAGGTGCGCCGTCGCGTGCAGCTGGTCTTCCAGGACGCGAACGACCAGTTGTTCATGCCGACCGTCCGCGAGGACGTCGCGTTCGGACCGGCGAACCTCGGGCTGCGAGGTGCCGAGCTGGACGACCGGGTCGCCGAGGCCCTCGCCGCCGTCGGCGCCAGCGACCTCGCCGGCCGAGCCCCCCACCACCTCAGCGGCGGTGAACGACGTCGGGCCGCACTGGCCACGGTCCTCGCCATGCGCCCCGACGTGCTCATCCTCGACGAACCGACGTCCGGCCTGGACCCCGCCGCGCGCCGCGAACTGCTCGACGTGCTCGCCGGTGTCCCGCAGACCCTCCTCGTGATCACCCACGACCTCCCGTTCTCGCTTGAGCTGTGCGAACGCGCGGTGGTCGTCGACGCCGGCCGGATCGTGGTGGACATGCCCACGCGCGCGCTCCTGACCGACGAGGAGCTGCTGCACGCGCACCGGCTCGAACTGCCCTTCGGCTTCCACCTGTCACCGACCGACCGGGGTTGACCACAGGAGGTCCCGGCTCCGTCGGGACCTTCGGCGGGGATCTGGGGGCCGCCTGCCCCGATCGGGATGCGGTCGCCCGCGGGACACTCGCAGAGTGCACGACGTGCGTGTGCAGGAGGCCCACGATGACCCGGCTAGACGTCTCGACACAGCTCGACCACCCCGTGGAACCTCCCGTCGACCCCGCGGACTGGCTGCCCGAACCGCACCGCCCGGCGGGACCGGACCGGTGGACGGTCCGACTCGCACTCGGGCCCCTGCACCACGACGCGGTGGTCCACCTCGGCCCGGTCTGGAACGACAGCACGGGGGTCGGACGTGCGATCGACTGGGAGATCCTGCCCAAGGACCGCGACCTGATCCCGTACGAACGGTTCATCCCACCCGCCCACGGGCGCGTGCTGGTGCACGGCGACATCGTCGAGCTCCGTGCCAGTTACAAGCCCCCCGCGGGACGTCTGGGGCGCCTCGCCGACCGACTCCTGCAGCGAGTGGCCCGCCGCGCCATGCGCCAACTGGTCCGGGACTTCGCAGCCGCCATGAGCCGTCCACGACCCAAGGCAAGCTGATGCGTCGCCCCGTGTACGACCGCGTGCTGTGTCTCAGTCCCTTCAGCGAGGTGGCGGAGCGCCTGAACGGTGACCCCGCGTCATGGCTGCCGGCCCCCGCGCTCCTCGACGAGGGCGGTGGCCACATCGTGAGCATGCGACCCGCCGGCCTGCCGTCTCCACTCGTCGTGGCCGTCGATGCACTCGTCGACGTCGGTCCGGCGACCACCGAGACGATCGACCAGGGACTGGTCGTCCGGTCCGTCGCGTGGCGCGCACGCACGATCGACCGTGCCTTCCCGCGCCTGGTCGGAGAACTCGAACTGACACCCTTCGGCGAGACCGCATGCCAGCTGCGCCTCGTTGGCGGGTACGAACCCCCCGTGAGCGTGGCGGGCGACGTCGCCGACCGACTGATCGGCCGTCACATCGCCGAGGCCGTCGTCCGGACCTTCCTCGAGGACGTGGCCGATCACCTCGCGGCCCTGGCCGACCATCGGACGCCGTCCGCGTAGGCTGGGCGGCGTGTCCGACAAACCGCGCCTCATCCTCGTCCAGGCCGCACAGGCCCTCGCCGGCGAGCAGGACCTCGACGAGATGCTCGAGGTGATCGCCGGTGCCGCCCGGCAGCTCGTCGGCGCCCGTTACGCCGCATTGGGGGTGATCGGCCAGGACGATCGACTCGAGCAGTTCGTCCACCTGGGCATGGACGCGGACGAGATCCGTGCGGTCGGCGCGTTGCCCACCGGCCGGGGAATCCTGGGCCTGCTCATCCGCGATCCCCACGTCATCCGCCTCGAGAACATCGCCGAGCACCCTGCCTCGGTCGGGTTCCCGGACCACCACCCGCCGATGCACTCGTTCATCGGCGCCCCGGTCCGGATGTCCGGACGGGTCTACGGCAACCTCTACCTCACCGAGAAGGAGGGCGGCTTCACGGAGGAGGACGAGTCATGGCTCGAGATCTTCGCGGCACAGGCCGGCGCCGCGATCGAGAACGCCCTGCTGTCCCACCGACTGCGGGAGGTCGCCGTCCGTTCCGAGCGTGACCGCATCTCACGCGATCTGCACGACGGCATCATCCAGTCCCTCTTCTCCATCGGCATGACCCTGGAGTCGGCAGGGTCGCTGGTCACGACGTCCCCGGAACGGACCGCCGAGCGCATCAGCATGGCCGTCGACAGCATCGACGCGACCATCCGCGAACTGCGCAACACGATCTTCGACCTGCGTCCACACGACTCCGCCGCCCTCGGCATCCGGGACGGGCTGGTCGAACTCGCCCGGGAGCACGAGGTCAACGCCCTGGTCCGACCGACCCTCACCCTCGGCAAGGACCTCGACGCGGTGGTCCCGGCCGCGGTCATCCCCGACGTCCTCCAGATCGTCCGCGAGTCCCTGATGAACGTCGCTCGCCACGCCGGTGACGCCACGGTCGCGATCGAGGCACAGGTGCGAGACGGCCACCTCGAGGTCGTGGTCACCGACGACGGTGTCGGGTTCACACCGACGGCCCCGGCGGTCGGCCGCGGCCTCGAGAACATCAACGAACGCGCCGAGGTCCTCGACGCGGCCCTGACGATCGACAGCGCACCCGGCGACGGCACCCGCCTGCACCTGCGCGTGCCCCTCCCCGACGTCCCGCCCCTGCCCGAGGAGACATCCTGATGCGCGTCCTGCTCGTCGATGACCATGAGGTGGTCCGTGGGGGCCTGCGCGCCCTGCTCGAGGCCCAGGACGACCTGGAGGTGGTGGCCGAGGCCGGCACCGTCGCCGAGGCGATCAGTCGTGCGCGCACCTTCGAACCCGACGTCGTCGTCATGGACGTCCGCCTGCCGGACGGCTCCGGCGTCGAGGCCTGCCGCGAGATCCGGTCGCAGATGCCGGATGTCGCCGTGCTGATGCTCACGTCGTTCTCCGACGATCAGGCGCTGTTCGACTCGATCATGGCGGGTGCGGCCGGCTACGTGCTCAAGCAGGTCCGAGGTGCCGACCTCGTCGACTCGGTGCGTCGCGTCGGCGCCGGCGAGTCCATCCTCGACCCGAGTGTGACCGCGCGGGTGCTCGACCGCATCCGCAACCCCAAGTCCGACGAGGACCCCCGCCTGGCCCGCCTCACCCCCACGGAGCTCCGCATCGTCGAGATGATCGCGGACGGGGCGACCAACCGCCAGATCGCCGACCGCATCCACCTCGCCGAGAAGACGGTGAAGAACTACGTGTCCGCGATCCTCGCCAAGCTGGAGGTGTCCCGGCGTGCCGAGGCCGCGGCCTACCTCGCCGATCGGCGAGCCCGCCAGGACCGCGACTGACGGTCAACTGGCCCGCGGGTCGATGAGTTCGCGCCCGGTCATGCGGGTCACGTCGAAGCGCACCCACGTGCCCTCGGTGTCGCCCAACAGCCACGAAGGAGGCTGCGTCCGGTCGAGGTGGGTCGACTCGATGAGGCCGAGGACGGGCGTCAGCGTGCCACGCGCCACGACCGACCACCCGGTGCCCGTCTGCGCGTCGAGGTCGTCGACCTCGAGCACCGCAGGCACGCCGGGGGACGCGAGCGTGGCCGACAGCCGCGTACCCGTGGTCGAGCGCATGACCACCGCGCCGTCGTCGAGGCCGATGCTCACGACGGACACCTCCGCCTCACCCCGGACGATGCGGATGATCCGGCCGATGAATGCGCGCCCGAGGCGATCCCAGCAGGCCGCGTCGTCGAGCTCGACCAGGCGACGCCGGTGGCCCGAGCCGGCGCGCCACACTCAATTATAGTCTCCGGTCGACCGAGATGTATCCATCTGCGGTACTA
>JBFJMP010000096.1:0-7950 GCA_041633895.1 Nitriliruptoraceae bacterium | reverse complement strand
TCGACATCCTCGAGGACTCGACGACGCTGCCGGCCGCCCTGTTGCAGGGAGAGGTCGACGACGCCACCGCGGCCGAGGTCGCCCGCGTGGTCGGCACCCCCGACGTGCTGCTGCTGACCGACGCCACGGGCCGCGTGGTCGGCTCGCTCGACGCGCGGACCGGGGAGTCGCTGGGAGCGGCCGAGACCGTGTTGGCCGGCTCGCAGCCCGTCGAGCAGGCGATCGACGGCCGGGCGCGCGTGGACGGACTGGTACGCCTCGAACTCCTGGACACCGAGTCCGCCAGCGCGGAACTGCTCGCGGTCGCCGTCGAACCGCTGTTCCCGACCATCGACGGCGTGCGGCGGCGGGACGTGCTGGCCGGGTTCGCCGTCGCCGCCCAGCGGGTGGACCGCCGGGACCGCCTCGACACGATCGCGGCCCAGACGGGTGCCGACGTGGCGCTGCTGTCGGGCGGGATGCTGGCGAACGCGACCGTGGGTGCTGATCCCGAGGTGGACGCGGACCTCGTGCAGTTGGCCGGGGTCGACGGTGGCACGACGACGGTCCTCGGCGGCGACGACTACTTCGCGTCGGTCGTCGCGCTGACCGACATCGAGGGACGCCGGATCGGGGAGGTCGTCCTGTTCGAGGACGCCTCGCTGGTCGCCGACCTCGAACGTGACGTCACCCGCCTGCTCTTCCTCGTGGCCGTCATCGGCGGCGTCCTCGCGACGCTGCTGGCGGCCGCGGCGACCGCCCGGGCGACCACCGGGGTCCGGCGCCTCACCGAGGCCGCCGAGCGGATCGCCGCCGGTGACCTGTCGACGCGCGTGGATCCCCAGTCCGACGACGAGGTGGGACGACTCGGTTGGGCGTTCGACGAGATGGCCCAGGCCGTCCAGTCACGCGACGACGACCTGCGTGCCGCGGCCACACGCGAGGGCGGCCTGCGCGAACGACTCGAGTCCGTCACCTCGTCGATGGGGGAGGCGCTGCTCGCGGTCGACGGGACGGGCGAGGTGATCATGGCCAACCCGGCTGCCGTCGCGTTGCTGGGACTGGACGAGGACGGGGTCCACGGTCGCCCGCTGACGTCGATCCTGCGCGGCCAGACCGACGACGGGCAGACCCTCGTCGACGCGCTCGGGGCACCCGACGATCGGGACCTGCGGTCGGTGCGTGGCGTGCTGCGTCGGGGCGGACCGCAGGGAGGCGTCGTCGCCGTCTCGGCGACGTCCGCGCCACTGGCCGGTGAAGCGGACGGGGCCGGGCGTGTGGTGGTGTTGCGCGACGTCACCGGTGAGGTCCAGGTCGAGCGCATGAAGACCGAGTTCGTGTCCAACGCGGCGCACGAACTGCGGACGCCCCTGACCCCCGTGATCGGGTACAGCGACCTGCTGTCGCGCCACCCCGAGATGGACGACGACCGGCGCGCCATGGTCGTCCAGGAGATCAACCTCGCCGCCCTGCGCGTCAAGGGGATCGTCGACAAGCTCGTGAACTTCGCCGACCTCGAGGCGGGGCGTGTGACCCTGCACCCCGAGGCGCGCGACATCGGTCTGCTGGTGCAGCGCGTGCTCGACCGCCACCGTGAACTGCAGCCGGACCGGACGCTGCGGCGTCGCGTCGCGAAGGGGCTGCCCAAGGTGCTCCTCGACGAACGCTGGACGTCGCTGATCCTCGACGAGATGATCGACAACGCCCTCAAGTTCAGCGAGGACGCGATCACGATCACGGCCGACCTCGCCGACGACGGGCGTGTGCTCCTCGGGGTGAAGGACAAGGGCGTCGGGATCCCGGAGGACGCGATCGACGACATCACGGAGGAGTTCCGGCAGGCCGACGGGTCCGCGACCCGGCGTTTCGGCGGTCTGGGACTGGGTCTGGCGATCATCGAGCGCATCACGGCGGCGCAGGGCGGCCAGGTCGACATCCAGTCGCGCATGGGACAGGGCACCCATGTGACCGTCGCGCTTCCCGTGGCACAGTTGGACACATGAGCGCACTCACCGCGCCGGTCGGGCTCGACCATCGGGGCGCAGACGAGACGACGCCAGCGCCTACTGCTCGCGCTGCGGCCCTCCTCGCCGTCCTGATCGTGCTCGTGGGCATCGTCATCGGGCCGATGTCGGGGTTCGACTCGGTGTTCGGGGTGCGTGCGACGACCGTGACCGCCGGTCGCGTCGAGGTGTTCGCCGACGGCAACTGGGTGCCCGCGGAGTCGGGTGACCGGATCGCCGACGGCTCTCGGGTGCGGGCGGCGTCGCCGCGTCCTGCGCTGGCGCGTGGGGCGACGACGCTGCACCTCGGGCCCGACGCCATCGTCGTGACCGGTGCCACGCCTGCGGTCGAGGCCGGAACGGTGGTGGGCGAGGGCGACCAGGTGTCGCTGTCGCGCGACCTCGTCGCCATCGAGGGGACCGGCTTCGTCCGCGTCGAGGCCATCGGGCGCTACGCCGTCTACGCCGGTTCGGCCGTCGTGACCGACGCCGCCGACGCCGAGGTGCTCGTCCGGGCGTACGAAGAGGTCCGCGGCGTGGACGGGATCGTCCGCGACGAGCCGCGCCCCTACGTGTACGTGGACACCGACCCCTTCGACCGCGTCCACCTCGCCAACGCACTGGCCGTGGACGACGTCGTGGCGGCCCTGCACCGGGGGGTCGAGGCCGAGTACGGGACCAGCCCACAGACGCTGGGCTTCTACACCGACTTCGACGGCATCGACGGCGCGATCCTCGCGGTGCTCGACGACCTCGGGGTCGAGCGCGACGGCGAGCGGGTCGGTCCGCCCTCCGACGTCCTGGTGGCCTCGGTTGTCACCGAGGCGGTGGTCGAGGTCGCACGCCTGGACCCGCCGACCGCAGCCGGCCACGTGCGCGACCTGCGGGTGGACGGGGCGACCTGGGGGCTGATCGCGACGACGCAGCACGTGACCGCGACTGACGTCCGCGCCGCCGCCGAGCGCGCACTGAACCGCCGCTTGGCGTTGGAGGACGCAGGTGTCGCCACGCCGGTCACCAACCCGCCGCCGGGACCCGGACTGCCCCCCGTCGTGGATCCGACGCGCCCGCCGACGGACGGGCCTGACACGGACCCCGGTACGGACCCGCCCGACCCCGGTACGGACCCGCCCGACCCCGGCCCGGACCCCGACGACCCGGGGTTGCTCGAGACGATCCTCGACACCGTCAGTGACGTCGTGGACGACCTGATCGGCGACGAGCCGGCTGACCTCGACGATGGTCCGGTCGAAGACATCGTGGACGACGTGGTCGACGACGTCGTCGTGGACATCGTGGACGAGGTGGTCGATTCCGTGGTCACCGGCGTGGTCCCCGAGATCGTGCAGGAGGTCCTCCCGCCGGCGGTCAGCGAGCCGCTGAACGACACCCTGGGCGGCGTCGGTGACGTCGTGGGGGGCGTGCTCGGCGGCACGGGCGAGGCTTCCGGTGAGGTCGCCCGGGTGGTCGATGACACCGTGCCGATCATCGACTCCACCATCGGTGGCCTGCTCGGACGCTGACGGCCACGCGTGAGGGCGCCCGAGTAGGCTCTCGGGCGATCTCGAGGGAGTTCCTCCGTGCCCGCACCTGACGACATCCGTTCACGCCGATTCCTCGTTGCCCTGCGTGGCTACGAGCGGGATGAGGTGTCCGCCTACCTCGACGAGGTGGCGAGCCAGGTCGAGGAACAGCAGCGCCAGATCGAGGAGCTGCAAGCGGCGCTCGACACGGCCCAGCGCACGCCGGCGCCGGCCGCCGAGCGCGGTCCGATCGAGCCGCGCGAGGCGCTGAAGGTCCTCGGCGAGGAGACGACCCGCATCCTCGTCGCGGCGGAGGACTCCGCCAAGGCCATCGAGGAGAAGGCGCTGATCAACGGGCGCGAGGTCGAGGCGAAGGCCCGCCGCGAGGCCCGCGAGATCACCGACCGCGCCAACCAGCAGGCCGCCCGCACGGTCGCCGAGGCCGAACGGCGGCGTGACCAGGTCGCGGCCGACCTGCGTCGGCTCGAGGCCCAGCGCGACTCGTTCCTCGGCGAACTCCGGGGCGCGGTCACCCAGGTCACCTCGGCCGTCGGTGGGCTCGCCCACGAGACGCCCGCCCAGCCGGCCGCCGCGCCGGCCCAGGCTCCCGCGACCGAGGACGCCGACGGGGACCCGGAACCGGCCGCCGCTGCCGCCGCGCCTGCACCTGAACCCGCGCCCGCGCCAGAACCCGCAGCCGCCGCGCCCGCGCCCGCACCGGAGCCGGAACCCGCGGCGGTCGCGCCGGCGCCCGCGCCGACGCCACCGGTGGTCATCGTGGACGAGGCCGTCGTCGCGGTCGAGGCCGCCGACGAGCCTGTTGACGCGCCTGTTGACGCGCCTGCCGGTGAGCCCGCCGAGCCCGTCGACGCCGATGCGGCCGTCGCCCTGCGTCGCGACGAGGCGCTCGCCGCGATCCGGACCGACATGGGGCGGTCGTGCAAGCGGGCGCTGCAGGAGGTGCAGAACGTGTGCCTCGCGGCGATCCGTCGGGGCGGCGCCAGCGGCGACCTCACCGCGTTGCTGCCGTCCGACGAGGTCCTCGAGGAACTCGGCGGCCACGGCGAGCCCCACCTCGACCAGGCGTACGCGGCCGCGATCGCCGACGCGGCGGTGACGGTGGGGCGCGACGCGCCGTCCGGCCTCGAGGGCGGGGCGCGGGTGCACGCGGCCGTCGCCACGTTCCGTGCCGTGCTGGCCCACGAGGTCACCTCGTCGCTGCGCGCGACGTTGCGTGCCGGGCTGGAGGCCGAGGAGACCGAGCCGCAGCTCAGCGAGCGCGTCGGTGAGGTGTTCCGCGACCTGCGTGGCCCCGTGGTCGAGTCGCTGGTCGACGAGCACCTGCTGCGGACGTGGGAACACGGCCTGCTCGACGCGTGGGAACAGCTCGATGTGAAGACCGTCCGCTGGCTCGCCGTGGACGAGCCGCGCTGCCCCGAGGGGCGCTGCCGGACCAACGCGTCCGAGGGCGCGGTGTCGCTCGGCTCGGACTTCCCGTCGGGCGATCGCGTGCCGCCGGCGCACCCCGGATGCCTCTGCACGATCGTGCCGGTCTGACGCTCTGCAGGGCGAGTGTCCGCCAGCGGCCTACGCTGGCGGGTCACACGACCCTGGAGTCCGTACGTGGGTGAGTTCCTCCGTCGGCGACTGCTCGTCGTCGTCATCGTCGGCATCGCCGTGCTGCTGCTGTCGGCGAACCGGATCGCGACGTTCCTGACCGACTGGTGGTGGTACACCGCCGCCGGTGCCGGTGAGGTGTTCACCGGCGTCCTGGCGGCTCGGGTGGTGCTCGGTGTCGCGTCGGCCCTGGTGCTGGCCGTGCTGATCGCTGTCAACCTCGAGGTGGCGCGCCGCCTGCGGCCGCTGGTGGTCCCGCAGACGCCGCAGCAGGCGATCATCGAGACCTACCGCGCCAAGGCGGACCCCTACCTCAAGTGGCTGATCCTGGCCGTTGCGGTGGCGTTCGGCCTGTCGTCGGGGTTCGCCTCGGCGACGCAGTGGGAGCCGTTCCTGCTGTGGCAGAACTCGACCTCGTTCGGGATGTCCGACCCGCAGTTCGGCAAGGACATCGCGTTCTTCGTGTTCGAGCTGCCGTTCCTCCAGTTCGTGCAGGGGTGGTTGTTCACGTCGCTCGTGCTGGTCGCGATCCTCACGATCGGGGCGCACATGCTGCTGGGCGGCATCCGCCCCGACGCGCCCCGCGACAAGGTCATGCCGAACGTGAAGGCGCACCTGTCGGTGCTGCTGGCGCTGCTGCTCGCCGCGCGTGGGTGGGGCTACTGGCTCGACCGCTACCAGCTCAACTTCTCGCCGCGGGGGACCGTGACCGGTGCGTCGTACACCGACGTGAACGCCGAACTGCCGGCGCTGATGCTGCTGCTCGTCGTGACCGCCGTGGCCGTGGGGCTGACGCTGGTCAACATCCGGCGGCAGGGGTTCCTGCTGCCCGGGGCGGCCGTGGGCCTGCTCGTGCTGGCGTCGATCCTGCTGCAGGGCGTGTACCCGTCGGTGGTCCAGCGGCTGCGGGTCGACCCCCAGGAGCTGGAGCGCGAGGCCGAGTACATCGACCGCAACCGCGCGATGACCAGCGAGGCCTACGGGCTGAGCGACATCAACCTGCAGAGCTTCACGGTGTCGAACGACCTGACGCGCGCGGACGTCACCGAGAACCAGATCACGTTCAACAACATCCGCCTGTGGGACCCGACGCTGCTGCAGGACAACTACGAGCAGCTGCAGGCCCTGCGGCCGTACTACCAGTTCAACGACGTGGACATCGACCGCTACGTGATCGACGGCGAGCTGCGCCAGATCATGCTGTCGGCGCGTGAGTTGGACAGCCAGGGCATCTCGTCGCAGTGGCAGAACGAGCGGCTGACGTTCACCCACGGGTTCGGCATCGTCGCGTCGCAGGTGAACGAGGCGTCCAGCGAGGGCCAGCCCGTGTTCATCGCGCGGGACATCCCGCCGTCGACCAATGCGGCGGTGTCGCCCGACGGCGAGCTCGTGCCGTCCGAGGAGCCGGGCATCTACTTCGGTGACCGTGGCTACCCGAGCTACTCGATCGTGAACACCAACCAGGCCGAGCTGGACTACGAGGAGCCCGACACCCAGCAGCAGGTCACGACGTCGTACGACGGCGAGGGTGGTGTGGAGCTCGGTGGGCGCCTGCGTCGGCTGGCGTTCGCGCTGCGCTTCCAGGACCCGAACTTCGTGCTGAGTGGGCTGCTCAACGAGGACTCGCGGGTGATCTTCAACCGGACCGTGCGCGACCGCGTGCAGGCCGTCGCCCCCTACCTGGTGCTCGACGAGGACCCGTACCCGGTCGTGCTCGAGGAGCGCGTGGTGTGGGTGCAGGACGCGTACACGACGTCCGCGAACTTCCCCTACAGCGAGCGGACGCTGCTGCGCACCGGCGCCGACCTGCACGAGGTCAACTACGTGCGCAACTCGGTCAAGGCCGTGGTCGACGCGTACCACGGGACCGTGACGCTGTACCAGGTGGACCTCGACGACCCGATCGCGTCGGCGTGGCGCTCGGCGTTCCCGGACCAGTACGCGGACGTGTCCGACGCGCCCGAGGCGCTGGAGGCCCACTTCCGCTACCCGGAGGACCTGTTCCGCCTGCAGTCGGCGCTGTACGCCACGTACCACATCCCCGACACGGCGGCGTTCTACAACAACGCCGACGAGTGGGCGATCCCCCGTGACGCGGCGGCGCTGGAGAACAACCCCGGGCTGAGCGAGGCGCAGGCGCCGATGGAGCCGTACTACCTGCTGATGACGCTGCCGGGGGAGACGGACGAGGAGTTCGTCCTCATCCAGCCGTACGTGCCCAGCGGCAAGGAGAACATGATCGCGTGGATCGCCGCGCGCTCGGACCCCGAGCACTACGGGGAGTTGTTCGCCGTGCAGTTCCCGACGGACTCGAACGTGCTGGGGCCGCGTCAGGCCCACGGCCGGATCGAGCAGGAGTCCGAGATCGCCCGTGAGATCACGCTGGTCGACCAGGTCGGCTCGGAGCTGATCCGTGGGAACCTGCTGGTGCTGCCGGTCGGTGAGTCGATCCTGTTCGTCGAACCGCTGTTCCTCCAGAACCCCCAGTCGCGCATCCCCGAGCTGTGGAACGTCGTGCTGGTGATGGGGGACCGGGTCGTCATGCGTCCGACGTTGGACGAGGCGATCGCGGCGCTGGTCGGGGCGGGTCCGCCCGTCGGTGACGGCACGGTCGAGCCCGACGACGGGACGGATGACGAGGCCACGGCCGAGGACCTGATCCGCCGGGCGTTGGAGGCGTTCCAGGACGCCGAGGCGGCCCTGCGTGACGGCAACCTCGCGCGCTACCAGTCGCTCAACGAGCAGGCCCAGCGCCTGCTGGAGCGGGCGGCGGAACTGCAGGGCATCGTGATCGAGCCGGAGCCGACGGCGACGCCGGAGGCCCCGGC
>JBFJMP010000095.1:0-7978 GCA_041633895.1 Nitriliruptoraceae bacterium | reverse complement strand
TCGGGGCGGCCACGGTAGGCCGCCCGACCGGGTGGGCGTCGAGGTCAGGCCCGGCGACGCCCGAGGCGCGAGGCGCCGAGGGCGAGCAGGCCCGCGAGCGCCAGGCCGCCACCGGTGGCCGGCAGCGACGTCGGGTCGGGGTCGGGCGCAGTGTCGGTGTCCGCGTCGGTGTCCGGTGCGGGGTCGACGACCTCGCCACCGTCGCCACCAGCCGGTGCCGTCAGCGTCAGGCTGTACGCGCACTCGACGGCCGCACGGGCATCGACCATGCCGTGACCCGACGCGTTGTCCGTGCCCGGCTCGAGCATGTCCACCGCCGTCGAGGTCAGGCACTCCTTGACCTCTGCCGGCGTGAGGTCCGTGTTCGCCTCGTACATGAGGGCGACGACGCCGGACACGTGGGGCGAGGACATCGACGTACCGGAGTGGCAGTAGTAGCCGAGCGGCGCGTCGGGGCAACCCGTCAGTGGGACCAGGACCGACGGCGAGAGCGCTGCCATGATGTTGTCGCCGGGGGCGACCACGTCCACCTGCGGGCCGGAACCGTCCTCGGCACCGCGGCTGGAGAAGTCCGTGACCTCGCCGGGGGTGCAGCCGTCGACCGACTTGCAGGCGGCGCCGACGAGGATGCCGAGACCAGCACGGTGGTAGTGGCCGATCGTGTCGAAGTCCGGGCCGGAGTTGCCCGACGAGAAGACGAGCGTGATGTTCGCGTCGATGACGGCCTGGAACATCGCGGCCATGCCGTCGTAGTCCGTCGGCTCACCGCAGTGGGCGAGCGGCGTGTCGATGATGGTGCCGAGGCAGTCCGGCTCGGCGGGCAGCAGGCCCCACGAGTTGTTGACGACCCGCACGCCCAGCTCGGGGTGGCGGATCAGGTAGTCGAAGCCGGCGAGGGCGGCCTCTTCCCAGTCGATGTCCTCGACGAGGCCGAACGGGGCGTTGACGACCTTGATCGACAGCAGGTCGGCGCCGGGGGCCACGCCCGCCAGCTCCGGGCCGCCGGAGAACTCGGACGCCGTGCCGTCGCCGGCCGCGATGCTGGCGACGTGCGTGCCGTGGCCGATCTCGTCCTGCAGGGCAAGCGGGCCGGTCAGTTCGGCGTACGCGTCCCAGTCCTCGTAGCTGATGCCGCCCGAGTCCTGGATCTCGCTGAACGCGAAGTGGAGGCCGCCGACCACGCGGCTGCCGAAGTCGGGGTGCGGCGCGAAGATGCCGGAGTCCATGATCGCGATGACGACGCCGGTGCCGTCCACGCCGGGACGCTCTGCGTCGAACTCCTGCCCGTCGACGGATGCCGTGAAGGCCTCGGGCTCCTCGATGCCGACGGCGTTGACCTGCTCCTTGGACGCGTACAGGTGGGACACGATCCGACGCTGCTCGTGGACACCGGTGACGGGGGCGTCGGTGAGCACCTCGCTGATGCCCGCCGCGGGGGCGGTCACGGCGACGGCGTCGATGGAGGGCAACTCCAGCGCGCGCGTCACGCCGAGGGCGCCGAGGCCGTCGAGCAGGTCCGCGCCGAGCGCCCCGTCGTCGTACTGGACGATCACGCGCGACAGGCCCAGGTCGTCCACGTACAGCGACTGCACGTCGAAGGCGTCGAGGGCCGACGACTCGGCACGGGCCCGGTCGGGCTGCACGACCACGAGCAGGAGCGTCACGACGAGCGCAACGGTCACGGCGGCACGCAGTCGCGTGAGGATCAGGGAGGTGAGGGTCGGCATGGGACGTCCAGGAGTCTGGGGTGCGCGCTTGGGATCGGCCTGCTGCGCAGGTTCGATGCGCGCCCGGTGATCTCCTGTCCACGGCGAGCGGCCCCCGCGCGGTCCGGTGCGACCTCAGGCGGTGCGCGCGTCGTCCCGTCGCGCCCGTCGCCCGGCCTCCGCCCGACGGCGATCCGCGTCCGTCCACGCCTCGCGGAACATGACGCTGATCCGCGGACCGGCCTGCGACACCTTGGGGACGGCGTGCTGCCACGTGCGTTGGCAGGACCCACCCATGACCACCAGGTCGCCGCGCCCCGGTGTCAGCGCGATGCTGGCACCCCCCGAGCGTGGTCGCAGCCGGAACGGCCGGCGGTGCCCCAGCGAGACCACGGCCACGACGGACTCGGGCAGGTCACGGGCCACCCGGTCGCCGTGCCAGGCCACCGAGTCGCTGCCGTCGCGGTAGAGGTTGGCGGTCACCCGGGGCAGGGCGGTGCGGGAGCGATCGGCCAGCGCGGCACTCATCGCACGCAGCACGTCGAGGTCCCGCGGGAGGTCGCCGAGGTGCCACGTCGTCTGGAGTCGTGGCTGGGCGACCACCTCGTCGTACATGAGCATCTCGTGCTCGGACCAGTCGGCGAGGGCCAGCACCTGGTCGAACAGGTCGTCCGCGCCGGTCACCCACTCGGGCACCACCTCGATCCAGGCGCCGTTGCCCAGATCGCGGTGGTGCGCCGTCCCGAAGTCGCGGTCGATGGCGACCGGGCGGGCGCTGTCGAGCAGCGACGGTTGGCGTGGGATGGTCAGCGTGGTCATGACGGCCACGCTAGCCGATCAGTCGAACAGGTGTTCGATCAGTCGGGAGATCCGAGTCCGGTCAGGCGAGGACCGCACGCACCTGCGCGGCGACGTTGTCGACGGTGAAGCCGAAGTGCTCGAACAGGACACCAGCAGGGGCGGACGCCCCGAAGGTCGTCATGCCGACGATCGCGCCGCGGTCGCCCACCCAGCGCTCCCAGCCCTGCGGCACGCCGGCCTCGACGGCCACGCGCGCCGTGACGGCCGGAGGGAGCACTTCGTCGCGATACGACTGCGGGGCGGCGGCGAACGCCTCCCACGACGGCATGGACACGACCCGCGCGGCGATCCCGTCGGCGGCCAGCGCCTCGGCGGCGTCGACGCAGAGGGCCACCTCGGAACCGGTGCCGATGAGGATGGCGTCGGGCGTGCCGTCGGTGTCACGGACGACGTAGGCGCCGCGGGCGACGGCAGCGATCGGCCCGCCCGGCTTGTCGCCCAACGGGGCCAGCCCCTGGCGCGTCAGCGCCAGCACCGACGGACCGTCGTGGGTCAACGCGGCGGCCCAGGCGCCGACGACCTCGTCGCCGTCGGCGGGACGCAGCACCTGCAGGCCCGGGATCGCACGCAGCGAGGCGACGTGTTCGATCGGCTGGTGGGTCGGGCCGTCCTCGCCGAGGCCGATCGAGTCGTGGGTCATGACCCAGACGACCTTCTGCCCCATCAGCGAGGACAGGCGGATCGACGGGCGGCAGTAGTCGGTGAAGACCAGGAACGTCGCGACGTACGGGATCACCCCGCCGTGCAGGGCCATGCCGTTGGCGATCGCACCCATGCCGTGCTCACGGACACCGAAGCGGATGTTGCGGCCGGAACGGTCGTCGGCGCTGAAGTCCCCGCCGTCCTTGACGTCGGTGTTGTTGGAGCCGGCCAGGTCGGCGGATCCACCGAACAGTTCGGGCAGCGTGTCGGCGAGCGCGTTGATGACCGCACCGGAGTGCTGGCGCGTGGCGGACTTGGCGTCCAGCGTCGGCAGGGCGTCCTCCCATGCAGTGGGCAGCTCCCCCGCCATGCGGCGCTCGAACTCGGCGGCCAGGTCGGGGAACTCCGCCCGGTACGCCTCGAAGCGCGCGTCCCAGTCGGCGGACACGGCGGCACCACGCTCGCGCTGGTCCATCGCCGCGGCGACCTCGTCGGGAACCGTGAACGGCTCGTCGTAGGGCCAGCCGTAGGCGGCCTTGGTGGCGGCGATCTCGTCCTCACCGAGCGGGGCGCCGTGGGCGCCGCTCGTCCCGGCCTTGTTCGGGGCGCCGAAGCCGATGACGGTGCGCACCGCGATCAGGCTGGGGCGGTCGTCGGCGCGGGCGTCCGCGATCGCGCGGCGCAGGGCGTCGACGTCGTTGCCGTCCTCGACCCGGTCGGTGTGCCAGCCGTAGGCCTCGAAGCGGGCCAGCACGTCCTCGCCGAAGGCGATGTCGGTGGCGCCGTCGATCGTGATGCGGTTGTCGTCGTAGAGCATGACGAGCTTGCCGAGCTTGAGGTGACCGGCCAGCGACGCCGCCTCGGAGGCGACGCCCTCCATGAGGTCGCCGTCGCCGCAGATCCCGTAGACGGTGTGGTCGACGATGTCGTGGCCCGGCCGGTTGAACTCCTCGGCCAGGCGTGCCTCGGCCAGCGCCATGCCCACCGCGTTGCCGAAGCCCTGCCCCAGCGGACCGGTCGTGGTCTCGACGCCGGCGAGCTCGTGGCTCTCGGGGTGGCCCGCCGTCGGGTAGCCGAACTGGCGGAAGTTGCGGATGTCGTCGAGGGTCGGACGCTCGTAGCCCGTCAGGTGCAGGGCGGCGTACAGGAGCATCGAGCCGTGGCCGGCCGACAGCACGAAGCGGTCGCGGTCGGCCCAGTCGGGACGCGCCGGGTCGTGGGCCATCGCCTCGGTGAACAGCACGTGGGCCATCGGGGCACAGCCCATCGGCATCCCCGGGTGGCCCGAGTTGGCCGCCTGCACGGCGTCCATCGCGAGCGTGCGGATGGTGTCGATGGACAGCTTCTGGACGTCCGGCATGGAGGAACCCTGTCTGGTGCGCGGCGGGCCGATCATAGGGTCGCCCTCGGGTCGCCATCCCATCGACCCCGGTGATGGGCGCCCCGACGCTCAGACCAGTTCGGTCACCGAACGGATCTCGTGGTGCGGGGCAGGCCCGTCCACGGCCGGAGCGCCGCCGGCGTTCACCCAGACGGTCGTGATCCCGTAGGCGTGGCCACCCGCGACGTCCGCGCTCAGGGAGTCCCCGACGATCGCCGTGCGGTCGCGCGCCGGACCACCCATCGCGTCGAACGCGGCGTCGAAGATCCGGCGGTCGGGCTTGGACGCACCGACCACGTCGGACACGACGACGGCCTCCATGTGGCGGCCGAGCCCCGACCGTTCCAGGCGCTCGTGCTGGACGTCCCCGAAGCCGTTCGTGATGACCGCGAGGCGGTGGCGATCGGCCAGCGCCTGCACGGCCTCCACGGCACCGGGCAGCACGTGCGCCCCGGCCGCGAAGGCGGTGAGGTAGCCCTCGCCCACCGCGTCCGGGTCGGCATCGACGGACAACGCCTCGAGGTAGCGCGCCCATCGGGTCCGGCGCAGGTCGGCCGCCGCGATCTCGCGGCGCTCGTACGCGCCCCAGAGCGCGCCGTTGATGTCCGCGTAGGTCGTGCCGAGGTCGTCGCTCCACTCGAGGCCGAGGTCGGCGACCGTCGACCGCAGTGCTTCCGCCTGGGACGCCTCGAAGTCGAGGAGGGTCCCGTCGAGGTCGAGCAGCAGCACGTCCACGTCGAGCACGTCACAGTCCTTCGGGGCCGGGGAACGATTCGGTGGGAACCGGTCAGGGTAGGCGGCCGCGATCACGCCCCCGCCGCCTATCCTCCCGAGCAGGCCCTGAAAGGCGTCCCGTGCCGCCCCTGTCCCAACGCGTGACCCTCCGGCTCGCGATCGAGAACGCGCCCGGGATGCTGTCCCGTGTGACGACGGCGATCGACGACGCCGGCGCCGAGGTGTGCGCCACCGAGCGCGTGGACCACCAACGCCACGTCGTGTTCCGCGACATCAGCGTCGACGTTCGTGACGACGCCCACGCCGAGGAGGTCGCCGCAGCCGTGCACGCCGTCGACGGCGTCGAGCTGCTGGCGATGGACGACGACGTGATCGACGCCCACCTCGGCGGCAAGATCACGATGGCCAACCGTCGCGAGGTCAACGACGCCCGGGACCTGGCGCTCGTCTACACGCCGGGCGTGGCGAAGGTCTGCAAGGCGATCCAGGAGGACCCGGCCGCCGCCTATCGCCTCACGATCAAGTCCAACACGGTCGCGGTCGTCACCGACGGCACCGCCGTGCTCGGCCTGGGCGACATCGGCCCCCTCGCGTCCCTGCCCGTGATGGAGGGCAAGGCGATGCTGCTGAAGTCGTTCGGTGACGTCGACGCCTGGCCGATCCTCGTCGAGGAGGACGACGCGGACGCCTTCGTCGACACCGTGGCGCGCATCGCCGGCGGGTTCGGCGGCATCAACCTCGAGGACATCGCCGCGCCCCGCTGCTTCGAGATCGAAGGCAAGCTGCGGCGCCGGCTGGACATCCCGGTGTTCCACGACGACCAGCACGGCACCGCCGTGGTGGCGCTGGCGGCGCTGGTCAACGCCGCGAAGGTCGTCGACCGCGAACTGTCGTCGCTCCGCGTCGTCGTGCAGGGCATCGGTGCCGCCGGGGTCGCGATCATCAACCTCCTGCAGTCGGCGGGCATCACCGACATCGTCCCCGTCGACCGCGACGGCATCATCCAGCCGAAGCGCAAGCAGGGCATGGACCCGATCCGTCGGCGCGTCGCGAAGCAGACCAACCCCCGTGGCCTGGAGGGCGGTCAGGTCGAGGCGATGGTCGGGGCGGACGTGTTCATCGGCGTGTCGGGTCCCGACACCCTGCCGCTGGAGGTCGTCCAGACCATGTCCGACGACCGCATCATCTTCGCCATGGCCAACCCGACCCCCGAGATCCACCCCGATGTCGCCGCCGGGCACGTGACGGTCATGGCCACGGGACGGTCCGACTTCCCCAACCAGATCAACAACGTCCTGTGCTTCCCCGGTCTCTTCCGGGGCCTGCTCGACGCCGCTGCCACCAAGGTCACCGACGAGATGAAGATCGCGGCCGCACACGCGATCGCCGGCATCGTCGGCGACGACCTCGCCGCGGACTACATCATCCCGTCGCCGTTCGACCGCTCGGTCGCGCCAGCCGTCGCCGCCGCGGTCGCCGAGACGGCCCGCGCCCAGGGCCATGTCCGGCCCGGCTCGCGGGGCAGCCTCGAACAGGAGACCGAGGCGCAGGCCCACGAGGCCGTGCGGCGTGCTGTCGAACGGGGCGTCGCCCGTCGCTTCGGCTCGGGCTCGTCCGGCTGAGGGCCCCTCCACGCAGCAACGGCCCCGCGTGAGCGGGGCCGTCGTGGTCGGGCGGTAGTGGTCGGGCGGTCGTGGTCGGGCGGTCGTGCCGGTCCGGTCGTCCGGCGCCTCAGCGCCGCGCGAGGAGGTCGCGGATCTCGACGAGCAGTTCGGTGTCGGTCGGACCGGCCGGCGCGGCTGGCTCCTCGGGTCCCTTCATGCTGTTGTAGGCCTTGATGACCGCGAACATCGCGATCGCCACGAACAGGAACGAGACACCCGTCGTGATGAGCGTGCCCGGCGCGACCAGGGCCTCACCGACGTGGAAGGAGGCGACCAGGTCGAAGTTCGGCTCACCGAAGATGCCGGCGACGAACGCCAGCAGCACGTTGTCGACGAGTGCGTCGATGATGGGCTTGAAGGCCAGTGCCATGATCAGGCCGACGGCGACCTCGAGCACGCCACCCTTGTTGACGAAGTCCTTGAACTCCTGGAGCATTGCGGTCCCCCTTGGGGTCGATGTGGACGTTTTGTCCCCGTAGGACCAGTACAGCAGACCGCCCACCCCGGTGGGGTCAATCCAGGATCGACTCGGCCCAGTCGTGGACCACGTCGCCCAGACCACCCGTCACCGCAGGGGCCGCACGGGCCACACCGTCGGGCGCATGGGCTCGTGTGACCTTCAGGGAGTGGTCGCCGCCCGCCACGACGTGTACACGCGCACGTCGCGCCAACTTGGACAGGTTGGCGGCGAGCAGGTCCGACGTCGAGAAGGTGTCCTGGTCGCCCTGGAGGAACAGGCACGGCACCGGGATGTCCGGCCAGTGGTCGACGCGGAGCTGCTCGGGCTTGCCGGGTGGGTGCAGCGGGTAGCCGTAGAACAGCAGGCCAGCCGCCTCGAGGCCCTCGGCCACGGCGAGCGACGCGACACGTCCGCCGTAGGACTTGCCGCCCAGGATCCACGGCGTGCGAGGCGCCAGCTCACGCGCGGCCGTCGCCACGGCGACGAAGCCGGGAATCGACCGGTCGGCGCGGGGCGCCGATCGTCGCCC
>JBFJMP010000094.1:0-8006 GCA_041633895.1 Nitriliruptoraceae bacterium | reverse complement strand
GCCGCGATCTCGCGCGTGTGGCGGCGCTCGTACAGGAAGCCGATCAGCAGGAACAGCGCGCCGGTGGACAGGCCGTGGTTGACCATCTGCACCACGCCGGCCGAGGCCGAGGTGACGTTCAGCGCGAAGATGCCCAGCACGACGAAGCCCATGTGGCTCACCGAGCTGTAGGCGACCAGCTTCTTGATGTCCTTCTGGACCAGGGCGACCAGCGCCCCGTACAGGATCCCCACCACGGACAGCACCAGCAGCCACGGCACGGAGAAGAAGCCGTCACCCGTACCCAGCGCCAACTCCTTCGTGGCGTCCGGGAACAGCGGCAGCGAGAAGCGGATGAAGCCGTAGCCACCCATCTTCAGCAGGATCGCCGCCAGGAACACGGAGCCGGCCGTCGGGGCCTCGGTGTGCGCGTCCGGCAGCCACGTGTGGACCGGGAACAGCGGCACCTTCACGGCGAACGCCACGAAGAAGGCGAGGAACAGCCAGCGCTGCTGCACCAGCGACAGCGAGGCCTGCTGGATGGCCGTGATCGAGAAGGACTGGCCGCCAGCCGCGACGTACAGCCACAGGATCGCGACGAGCATGAGCAGCCCGCCGAGCAGCGTGTAGAGGAAGAACTTGATCGCGGCGTAGCGACGGTTGACCCCGCCCCACATGCCGATGATCAGGTACATCGGGACGAGGGTGAACTCGAAGAAGACGTAGAAGAGCAGCAGGTCCGTGGCGCTGAACACGCCGACGACGGCACCCTCCAGCAGCAGGAACGCCGCGAGGTAGCCCTTCACCCGGTCCGTCATCTCCCAGCTGGAGATCACGATGAGCGGGGTCAGGAACGCGGTCAGCAGGATGAGCACGAGGCTGATCCCGTCGACGCCGACGGCGAACTCGGCACCGATGGCCGGGATCCACTCGAACGTGTCGACGAGCTGCATGCCACCGATGCCGGTGTCGAACTCGACGGCCATGACGATCGCCGCGACGAGCGTGGCCAGCGACGCGACGAGCGCGATGACCTTGGCCGCGCGATCGTCCTCGGCGACGAGCCCGATGCCGATGGCACCGAGGATCGGCAGGAGGATGGTGAGGGTCACGAGGTTGTCCATCAGCTCACCTCACCTGGACCAGGAGCACGGCGACCAGGACGACCGTTCCTGCGACGACGCCACCGAGGTAGCCGCGCAGCAGGCCGGTCTGTGCCCGACGGGTCACGCGTGCGCCGAGGGAGGTGATCCCGCCGGCACCGTTGACAGCGCCGTCGATCACCCGCTTGTCGAAGACCGCCAGGCGTTCGGACACCCAACCGCCGAAGGTCACGAACACGGCCTCGTAGGCCTCGTCCACGAAGAACTTGCGTTCCATGAGTTCCGCCAGGGGGCCGCGGATGGGCTCGGACATCGCGCCCTGCGACAGGTCGCGGTGGGGGCCGTACAGGGCGTAGGCCAGGCCGATGCCGACCACGGCCGCGACGATCGAGATCCCGATCAGCGCCGGCTCGCCCAGCGGGCCGTGCGCGGCGAAGGCCACGTCACCCGTGCCCGCCACCACCGGCTCGAGCCAGCGGTAGAAGGGCCCGTGGTGCGTGAAGTTGAGGACCGCACCACCGGCCAGCGACAGCACGCCGAGCACCATGAGCGGGGCGGTCATCGAGGTCGGGGACTCGTGCGGGTGCACGTCGTCGCCGTAGCGCGCCTCGCCCAGGAAGATCAGGAAGAACCAGCGCGACATGTAGAACGCGGTGAGCACCGCGGTCAGCACACCGAGCGCCCAGACCGCCGTGAAGCCGTGCTCGTACGCGGTCGTGAGGATCTGGTCCTTGGAGAAGAAGCCAGCGAACGGCGGTACGCCGCTGATCGCGAGCCAGGCGATCGCCGAGGTCCAGAACGTGAGCGGCATCACCTTGCGCAGGCCGCCCATCTTCCAGGCGTCGGTCTTGTTCGCCATGGCGTGCATGACGGAACCGGCAGCCAGGAAGAGCAGGCCCTTGAAGAACGCGTGCGTGACGAGGTGGAACACGCCCTCGGAGAACCCGCCGGTGCCGATGCCCACGAACATGTACCCGAGCTGGGACACGGTCGAGTAGGCGAGGATCTTCTTGATGTCGTTCTGGCGGATGGCGATCAGGGCCGCCATCAGCGCGGTCAGGACTCCGATCCAGGCCACGACCGTGAGCACGTCGAGGTTCATCACGAGGATGCTGGACGAGCGCGCCGTCAGGTAGACGCCGGCGGTGACCATGGTCGCCGCGTGGATCAGGGCGGACACCGGGGTCGGGCCGGCCATGGCGTCGGGCAGCCACACGTACAGCGGGATCTGCGCCGACTTGGCAGCCGCGCCGCCCATGAGCAGCAGGCCGATCGCGAGCGCGGTGGTGCTGTTCAGGCCGCCTGCCAGTTCGAGCACGCCCGAGTGGTCGGCGGTGAAGAAGTCGAGCGTGCCGAAGGTCGAGAAGATGAGGAACATCGCGACCATGAACGACACGTCACCGACGCGGTTCGTGATGAAGGCCTTCTTGGCGGCTGCGGCGTACTCGGGGTTCTCGAACCAGAACCCGATCAGCAGGTAGCTGGACAGCCCGACCAGCTCCCAGCCGACGAACAGCATGAGGAAGCTGGACCCGAGCACCAGCACGAGCATCGAGAACAGGAAGAGGTTCAGGTAGGCGAAGAAGCGCTCGTAGCGGGCGTCCCCGTGCATGTACCCCAGCGAGTAGACGTGCACGAGCGTGCCGACACCGGTGACCACGAGCAGCATGACCGCGGTCAACTGGTCGATCAGCAGGTCCCACGAGACCTGCAGCGGTCCGGCGTTGATGAAGTCGACCATCGGCCGGACGTGCGTGCCGGGCTCGGACGACACCTGGAAGAACACCGCCACCGCCAGCACGAAGCTGAGCGTGGACATGGTGATCGCGATGAAGGCGGCCCGTTCGCGCAACGACTTCGCCGTCACGAGGACGAGCACGAAACCGAGCAGCGGCAGGATCGGGATCAACCAGGCGAGGCCGATCGCGCCCGAGGTGGTCTCGAGGAACGCGTTGGACGCGTGCTCGGCTCCCTCGGTGGCCTGCGTGGCCAGGACAAGCGTGTGCATCACAGCTCCCTCAGCCCTTGAGCAGTCGTGGCGCGTCGACGTCGAGCGTCCCGCGTCGGAAGAAGATGTTGACGATCAGGGCCAGACCGACGACGACCTCCGCCGCCGCGACCACGATCACGAAGAAGACGAACACCTGCCCGTCGGCGCCGCCCCAGAGGCGGGACCCGCCGGCGAGCGTCAGGTTCACGGCGTTCAGCATCAGTTCGACGCACATGAACAGCACGATGGCGTTGCGGCGCACGAGCACCCCTGCCAGCCCGATGCAGAACATCATGGCGGACAGCGCGAAGTAGTAGCCGATGGGCATCAGGCGTCCTCCCCGTCTTCTTCGGCGCTCGGGTCGGCGCTCGGGTCGGCGGTCTCGTCGTCGAGGATGCGCGCCCGGTCGGCGGCGACCACGTCGGGGTCGTCGGTGACGAGCGGGGCGCCCGCAGCGGCACGACGCTGTGACTCGAGTGCGGCCATGGCCACCTCGACGTCGATGTCGTCTGGCACGTCGGCGGACGGCTCGAAGGCCGGGTCGGCGGCGCGGTCATGGCGGCGACCGAGCAGCATCGCCCCGATCGTCGCGACCGTCAGGAGCACCGCAGCGACCTCGAACGGGAACGTGTAGCGCGTGAAGAGGCGGTCGGCGACGACGCCGACGGAGCCGGAGTCGCTGGCGGCGTTCGCCTCGTCGAGGCCGACGCACGGCTGCGTGTCCTCGGACCGCAGGACGTCCGCCGGGGCCTGGTCACCACAGCGCGATTCGGCCGAGGTGTACGTGCCGACGAACCCGAACAGCAACGCCGCGGCGAGCAGCCCCGCCCCGAGGACGGCACCGGCGAGGTGGCGCTTGTTCGATTCGACGAGCAGGTCGTCGCGGTCCACGCCGAGCAGCATGATCACGAAGAGGAACAGCACCATGATGGCGCCGGCGTAGACGATGACCTGCACGATCGACAGGAACGCCGACTGCAGGCCGAGGTACAGGCCGGCGATGGCGAGGAAGTTGATGACGAGCATCAGCGCGCTGTGCACGATGTTGCGCATCGTCACCATGGCGATGCCGGCGCCGAGCGCGATGACCGCGAACACCACGAAGAGGATGACCTCAGCCGTGTTGGAGTTGCCGCCGCTGGCGGCCTGGGCGAGCAGGTCCATCAGGCCTCGCCCTCCTGTTCGACCGGACCGGTCGGAACGACTTCGGACGCCTTGTAGCGTCGGCGGTTCGTGGCCGGCAGGTAGTCGCCGCCACCGGTCAGCGTCGGCGGGGTGACCGCCTCGCCGCCGTAGTAGTTCAGGCCACGCTCGCGGACCTCGCGGTCGAAGTGCGGCGTGTCACGACCGTCACCGGACACCGGCGCCAGCAGCTGCAGCTTGGTGTAGAGCAGGCCGTTGCGGGTCGGGGCGGACAGCTCGTAGTCGTGCGTCATCGTCAGCGCCCGCGTCGGGCACGCCTCGATGCACAGGCCGCAGAAGATGCAGCGGCTGTAGTTGATCTGGTAGTCCTCGGCGTAGCGCTCGCCCGGCGAGTAGCGCGCCTCCACGGTGTTGTCCGCGCCCTGCACGTAGATGGCGTCCGCGGGGCAGGCCCACGCGCACAGCTCGCACCCGATGCACTTCTCGAGGCCGTCGTCGTACCGGTTCAGCTGGTGCCGACCGTGGAAACGCGGCTGGACGGGACGTGGCTTCTCGGGGTACTGGGCCGTCTCGGCCGGGCGCAGCATCTCGCGCAACGGCACCGAGAACCCACGACCGAGGATCGTGGTTCGCAGGGTCACGGCGAGGATCACCGCGAGGCCCGCGAAGAAGAGGATCGTTCCGACAACGGAGGGCATCAGACCAGCGCCTTTCCAGCCGCGTCCGACTCCCCTGCCGAGGCGGCAGCGGTCGGGGCGGCGTCGTCGAGGTCGTCCGCGGTGCTGCGGGCGAGCCCGGTGCGGTTGCGGTCGTCGCGCGCGATGATCGGCATGATCATGATGGCGGCGAGCATGGTCGCCAGGCCGACGATCCCGGCAAGGGTCTCGTCCCGGCCACCTTCGCCGCTCGCGACGACGATGACGGCGGTGACCATGGTCCAGACGAGCCCGATCGGGATCAGGACCTTCCACCCCATCGCCATCAGCTTGTCGTACCGGGCACGGGGCAGGCCACCGCGGAGCAGGATGAAGAAGAAGATGAAGACCGACGTCTTCGCGAGGAAGTAGACGACCGGCAGCAGGTTCGCCAGCCACTGCGGGCCGAAGACCGGACCGGCCGGGCCACCGAAGAACAGCGTGATCACGATCGCGGACATGATGACCACGCCCATGAACTCGCTGAGCATGAACATGCCGAAGCGCATGCCGGAGTACTCGGTGTGGAAGCCGGCGACGAGTTCGCCCTCGGCCTCCGCCATGTCGAACGGCGGGCGCTGCGTCTCGGCGATCATGCCGACGACGAACACCGCGAACGCCGGGAACAGCGGCAGGAAGTACCACGCCGGCGCGCCCGCGAAGAGGCCCTCGCCCGCCTGACCGGCGACGATGTCCGACACGCGGAAGCTGCCCGTGTAGATCAGGACGCTGGCCACGGCGAGGCCCTGGGCGATCTCGTAGGAGACCATCTGGGCCGAGGCCCGGATGCCACCCATCAGCGGGTACGGCGACTGCGACGCCCACCCGGCGAGGAACACCGCGTAGACGTGCAGCGAGCCCATGGCCAGGAACCACAGGGCGCCGATGCCGAGGTCGGCCGCGATGAGCGGGAAGCGTTCGCCGAACATGACGATCTCACCGCCGACCGGGATGACGGCGACGGTCATGAAGGACACGATGCCGGCGATGATCGGGGCGGCCGTGAACACGACCTTCTCGACCATGCCCGGCGTCACGTCCTCCTTGAAGAACATCTTCAGGCCGTCGACCAGCGTCTGGCCCATGCCCAGCGGACCGACCCGGTTGGGGCCGAGCCGCGACTGCATCAGGGCAACGACGCGGCGCTCGGCCCAGATCAACAGGGCGGTCGTGAGCAGGAAGACGAGGAACGTGACCAGCACGCGGAAGATGTCGACCCAGAGCGGATAGTCACCCATCAGGCGCCCACCTCCTCGGTCGCCGCGACGCTGAGCGTGACGGTCGCGGCGGTGACGGGATCACCGAGCTCGGCCGCCCGCACGCCGTCGGCGTGGGACGGCACCCATGCGGTGCCCTGCGCCTGGTCGTCGGTCACGCGCACGGGCAGCCGCACGGTCGTCGCGCCGGTGACCTCGACGAGGTCGCCGTCCGCGATGCCGAGGTCGGCCGCGTCGAAGGGGTGCACGGCGACCCACGGGTCGCGCGCCGTCGCCATCAGGTCGTCGGCGTCGGCGAGCACGGCCGTCGGCTCGAGCAGCAGCGGCGAGGTCACCAGGGCGAGGCCCTCGGGTGCGGTCTCGTCGGCGTCAGCGGCCTCGGGTGCCGTGACCTCGGGCCACGCACGCGCCGCCGTGCGGGCGGGGATGCGGGCGCGGTCGGCACGGATGCCGTCGAGGTCGTTGAAGCCGAGGTCGCCACCGAGCAGTCCGGCCAGCGTGACCAGGACCTCCCAGTCGTCCTGCACGAGGTCGGGGCCCTCGAGCGCGAGCTTGAAGGCCTGCGGACGGCCTTCCCAGTCGGTGCGCGTCCCGAAGCGTTCCTGGGAGGCAGTGACGGGCAGCAGCACGTCGGCGTGCTCGGCGGTCTCGGTCCGGGCGACGTCGTGGAGCACCACGAAGGCCTTCTTGAGCGCCTTGGCGGCCAGTGCGGGCGACGGGCAGTCGCGCAGCACGTCGACGCCCAGCAGGTACAGGACGTCGATCTTGCCCGCGGCGGCGTCCGTGAGGATCGCTTCGAGGTCGCGGCCACGCGCTGCGGGCAGGTCGCCCCAGACCTCGGCGACGGCGGCACGATCCTCGTCGTCGTCCAGACGGCGTCCACCGGGCAGCGCCCCGGCCGCGAGGCCGGCGTCCAGGCTGCCGCGGGAACCCGCGCCACGGGGGACCCAGGCGAGCTTGGCGCCGACGGCGTCGGCCAGCGCCCCGGCCGCGGCGAGTGCGCCGGCGGGGGCACGCTCACCGACGAGGATGACCGCGCCCTCCGTGTCGCGCAGGGCGGCCACCACGTCGTCGAGGTGGTCGGAGGCGTAGCCCGTGGCGGCCGCGTGGTCGGCAAGACTGGAGACCCCGGCAGCGCGCGCCAGCGCGGTCAGCGCGGCGGTCTCGGCGTCGGCACCCGTCACGAGACGGCGCCACGCGTAGGACTGCAGCGAGCCGGCACGCGGCCCGACGGGAACGATCTTGGAGCGCGTGTTGCGCCACGCCTTGCGGATGCGCAGGAAGAGGATCGGCACCTCTTCCTCGGGGTCGAGGCCGACGGTCACGATGACCGGCGCGGACTCGACGTCGGCGTAGGTCGCGCTCTGGCGGTCGGCGACGGCGGCCAGCGCCTCGGCCTCGTCGGCCGGGGCGAAGCGGGTGCGGAAGTCGACGTCGTCGGTGCCGAGGACGGTGCGGGCGAACTTCGACGCGGCGTAGGCGTCCTCGTCCGGCAGGCGCGGCCCGCCGATGACGGCCACGCGCTTGAGGCCGCCCTCGTCGTCGCGCATCGCCCCGGTGACGGCCATCAGCGCCTCGGCCCAGGTGGCCTCGGTGCCCTTGACCTCGGGGGCGGTCAGGCGGATGTCGGAGTTGAGGTAGCGGAACCCGAAGCGACCACGGTCGCAGTTCCACATCTCGTTGGTCGCCATGTTCGTGCGGGCCAACTGGCGCTCGACGGCGCCCCGGCGTGACTGGACGGTTAACGAGCAGCCGGCCGAGCAGTGGTCGCAGACGCTGGGTGCCGACCGCAGGTCGAACGGGCGTGCCTTGAAGCGGTAGGAGTTCGAGGTCAGCGCGCCGACGGGGCAGATCTGGATGACGTTGCCCGAGAAGTAGG
>JBFJMP010000093.1:0-8013 GCA_041633895.1 Nitriliruptoraceae bacterium | reverse complement strand
GCGGCCTCGAAGCGCGCCTCGACACCGACGGCACCTACCGCGGCGACGGCACCTACACCGCCCGCGGCTGGTTCCTCCCCACCCGGTAGCGGGTCGCGGCCCCCGGGGCCGCGGACCGACCTCAAGAGGTGAAGGCGTTGATGCCGGTGAGGGCGCGGCCGATGATCAGGTGCTGGATCTGGCTGGTGCCCTCGTAGAGGGTGGTGACGCGGGCGTCGCGGAGCATCCGCTGGACGGGGTACTCGTCAATGTAGCCGTGGCCCCCGTGGATCTGGACGGCGCGGTCGGCGCAGCGCACGGCCGCCTCCGTGGCGAACAGCTTGGCGGTCGAGACCTCGAGGGTGAACCGCTCCCCCGCGGCCTTCTTGGCCGCGACCTTGTCGACGAGCGCCTTCGCGGCCTGGTAGTCGACGTGGATCTGGGCCAGCAGCTCCTGGACCAACTGGAACGACGCGATCGGCTTGCCGAACTGGGTGCGCTCCTTGGCGTAGCGCAGGCCGACCTCCAGCGCCTCGCGGCACGTCCCGACGCACCCGGCCGACAGCGAGAAGCGGCCGTTGTCGAGCGCGGACAGGGCGACCTTCATCCCGCCGCCGACCTCGCCGAGGACGGCGTCGCCGTCCACGCGCACGTCGGTCAGCGCGATCTCGGCGGTGTCCCCCGACCGCAGGCCGAGCTTGCCGTGGATCTGCGTGCCGACGTACCCGGGCGCGTCCTGCGGGGTGAGGAAGCAGGTGATGCCGAGGTCGTCGTCCCCGTCGATGGCGCGCGCGAACACCATCGTCACCGCGCCCCGGCTCCCGTTCGTGATGTAGACCTTGGCGCCGTTGATGACCCAGCCGTCCCCGTCCCGGACGGCGCGCGACGTCATCTGGGAGGGGTTGGACCCGGCATCGGGTTCCGTCAGGCCGAACGCGCCGAGGCGCCCCGCGGCCAACTCGGGCAGCCAGCGCTGCTTCTGCTCGTCGGTCCCCCAGCGCATGATCGACATGCCGACCAGCCCGAGGTTGACCGAGACCATGGAGCGCAGCGACGAGTCGGCGGCACCCATCTCCTCGACGACCACCTGGTAGCCGTGGGCGTCGAGGCCCATGCCCCCGTACTCCTGCGGGATCGCGGCGCCGAGGATGCCGATGTCGACCATCTTGGGCAGCAACTCATCGGGGTAGGACTCGTCGCGGTCGCGGTCGCGCGCTGACGGGCGCACCTCGCGGTCGCAGAAGTCACGCAGCGTCGCCCGCAGGGCGTCGAGTTCTTCGGTCACGGCACACTCCGGAATCGGCACGATCACGACGATCGAACGTAGTCGTGGGACCGAGCGCGTTCCGCCCGACTCGGGGCCGCGTGCGGTGCGCGGCTATCCTTCCGGCTCCGTCCCACCTGGCTTTGTAGAGGCGTCGATGACCGTCGAACTGCTGTCCGCGATGGCGTACGACCTGCAGACCTTCGAGGAGCAGGGCTACCCCGATCCGTCGCTGAAGGTCCTGGGTGAACTCCCGGCCCGTGCGCGTCGTTTCGGCATCAACCGTGTCTACCAGGGCGCCCAGGGTCGCTACGAGGAGTCACTGCTGATCCTCGACCCCGACAACGTCGTGGTGTGGCAGCGCCCGTGGCGCTTCATCGAGCTGCGCGGCCAGATGTTCGAGGACCTGTTCCGCAACCAGTTCCCCTCGGACGAGGTCGAGATCGCCTCGCCGGGTGAGCACACGCTGGTGTTCCTGATCGACGGCGCCGAGGTGGGCCGCATCCCGCTGTTCATCGACGCCCCCGAGTCGGCGTCCGCCCTCGGCGTGACCGTCAACGCGGCAGAGACGGCCCTCAAGAAGGGCTCGATCATGTGGGTGAGCATCCCGCAGCCCGACGGCTCCGTGGCCACGCGCCCCGCCTGGTACGTCCAGCAGGGCCGCAAGGTGTTCGTCATCAAGGGTCCCAAGGAGCAGGAACTGCCCCACCTCGAGGACCACCGTCAGGTCGAGGTGACCGTGAAGTCCAAGGAGGTCAAGGCCACCCTGGGCGTCATGACGGCCGATGTGCGGGTCGTCGCCAACGACTCGGACGAGTTCACGAGCATCGCCACGCAGGGCATGGGCACGCGCCTGAACCTGCAGGACGGCGAGGCCGCACTCGAGCGCTGGCGCGAGACCTGCACGATGGTCGAGCTCACGCTCCTCGGCTGAACCACCGCCGCCGCCGGCGGCGCACGGTCCGGCCGACCACCAGCGCGCTGGCGGCGACCAGCGTCATCGCGCCGATCAGGACCGGCGTGGGCACGCCCGTCGCCGGTACGGCAGCACGTGCCGTGACGTCGACGAGTCCCGTGGGCGCCAGGGTCCAGGTGGCGACGTTGCCGTCGACCACGGCGCCGGGCGCCTCCTCGACGGGGCCGGGGAACCGGATGCGCAGGACCACGTCAAGGACGTCCTGATCGGGCGCCGCGAGCAGCGCGGCGAGGTCGTCACCGTCGAAGGGCATCGCACCACCGACGATTCCGGTGGCGGTGGGTGGCGCGAAACCGGCCCGCGCACCGAACGTCGCGCTGCCATCGGCTGCGACCCGGAGGTCGACGTCCTCGAGCAGCCGCGGATCGTCGGGACCGAGGCCGTCGGACAGCGCAGCCACCCGGGCCGCGAGGTCCGCACCATCGGCGAAGTCGACGGCGATCTCGATGCCGCGGCCGTCGTCGTGGGCTGCTGACTGCCAGCCGTCCGGCAGTTCGTCGAGGCCGGCGAAGGGATCGAAGTCGTCGGTCGCCAGGGCCGCGTACAGCTCCTCGTCGAGCCCGACCACCAGCGCCAGTCGCCCCGCCCCGTCGGCGTCGACGCGAACGTCCGTGGTCACGCGGACCTGGCAGGCGCTCGCCAGCACCGCGGCGAGCGCGAGCAGCACGATGCGGGGCGCGGTGAGGGGCACGGAGGACTCGGCGGGGGCAACGGCGGGCGGAAGCAGGGCGCCGATCGTAGGCTGCCGCCGAGACAGGGTTCACACGCCAACTCCCTCCCTCGGGACGGGATCCGGAGCCCCACGGTGGACAGGGCACGACCACAGACCGTCACCGCGCCGGTCGGCCTCACCAGCCACGAGGCCGCGACGAGGTTGGCGGAGCACGGCCCGAACGCCCTGCCTGCGGCACGTCGGTCGCCTCTCGCGGCGCGCCTCCTGCGCGAGCTCCGCGATCCCATGGCCCTCCTGCTCATCGCTGCCGCCGGCGTGTCGGGCGTCCTGCTGGGCGAGGTGCCGGAGGCGATCGCCATCGTGGTGATCGTCGTCGTGAACGCGGTCATCGCGCTCGTGCAGGAGGGGCGGGCGGAGCAGGCCCTCGCCGCACTGGAGGCCTTGGAGGCACCGGAGGCAACCGTCGTCCGCGACGGACGACGGCACGTGGTCGACGCGGAGCTTCTGGTCCCCGGGGACCTCGTGCTCGTGCAGGCCGGCGACCGGGTCCCCGCCGACCTCGACCTGGTGGACGGCGACGCGATCGAGGTCGACGAGGCGATGCTCACGGGCGAGTCGCTGCCGGCCGCGAAGCGCCCCGGAGGCACCACCGACCCCGGCCTGGGCATCGGCGACCGGGACGGGGCGCTGTTCAGCGGCACGCTGCTGACGCGGGGAGCGGGACGCGGCCTCGTCGTCGCGACGGGGCCGCGGACCTCGCTGGGGGCGATCGCCGCACACCTCCACGACCTGCGGCGCGAACCCACGCCCCTGCAACGTCAACTCGCGAGCCTGACCCGGCGCCTCGGGCTTGCGGCCGTGGTCGTCGCCGCCGGAGCGTTCCTGCTGTCCGTCCTGCTGGTCGAGGGCACGACCACCGACGAGGCGTTCCTGACGGCGGTCGCGCTCGCCGTCGCGGCCGTCCCCGAGGGCCTCGCGGCCGTCACCACGGTCGCCCTCGCCCTCGGCGTCGGCCGGATGGCGACCCGTGGCGCGATCGTGCGTCGACTGCCGGCCGTCGAGACCCTCGGCGCGGTCGACGTGCTGGTGGTGGACAAGACGGGGACGGTCACCGAGAACCGCATGCAGGCCGAGGCCGTGCTGACTCCCGACGGCGAGCGCCACGCACCCGACACGACCCTGACGTCCCCGACCTTCGCGGCGACCCTCGCCCTGTGCAACGACGCCAGCCTCGACCCGCCGATCGGCGACCCCACGGAGCAGGCCCTCGTCAGCCTCGTGTCCGAGGAGGTCGCCGAGTCCTGGCGGACCCGCGCCCCGCGCCTCGCGACGGCGCCCTTCACGTCCGACCGGCGACGCATGGCGACGGTCAACACCGTGGACGGCCACCTGCACCTCCTGGTCAAGGGCGCGCCCGAGGCCGTGATCCCGCGCTGCACCAGGGCGTGGCACGAGGACGGCAACCGTGGGTTCGAGGCGGCCGACCGTGCTGCCCTGCTCGACCTCGTCGAGTCCGTGGCCGCCGACGGCAGGCGCGTGCTCGCCATCGCCTCGCGCGACCTCGCGGACGTCCCGAATGACGTCGAGGCCGCCGAACGCGACCTGGTCCTGACCGGTCTCGTGGTGCTGCGCGACCCACCCCGGGCCTCTGCCCCCGACTCGGTCGCCGCTGTGCGCGGGGCCGGCATCCGGTTGGTCATGGCCACAGGCGACCACGCGGCCACGGCGACGGCCATCGCCCGAGAAGTCGGCATCGACGGCGACTCCGTGGTCACCGGGGAGGCCATCCGCGACGGGCGCGCGGCCTTCGACGTCACCACGGTCAACGTGCTCGCCCGGGTCGACCCGCACCAGAAGTTGGACATGGTGATGCAACTGCAGTCCCGCGGGCACGTCGTCGGGATGACCGGTGACGGGGTGAACGACGCCCCGGCCCTGCGACGCGCGGACATCGGAGTGGCCCTCGGCCGTACCGGTTCGGACGTGGCTCGGGAGGCCGCCGACGTCGTCATCACCGACGACGACCTCGCCACGATCGTGGCCGCCGTCCACGAGGGCCGGGCGATCTACGACAACCTCCGCAAGGTCATCGACTACCTCGTCGCCAGCAACCTCTCCGAGGTGGCCGTCGTGCTGGCCTCGTTGGTGGTCGTCCCCTCGCTCGGCGTGCCCCTGTTCCCCCTCCAGCTGCTGTGGATCAACCTCCTCACGGACGGGCTGCCCGCGCTCGCCCTCGGCGTCGACCCGCCGGACGACGGCCTGCTCACGCGCCCACCGCGCGATCCCCACGCCCGTCTCCTCGACCTCCCCCACCTGCGCCGGCTGGCCAGTCGCGCCATCGCCTTGGCGATCGGGGCGCTCGGCGCGCTGCTCGTCGCGCACCACGCGTTCGACCTCGACGTGGCCACCGAACGCACGGTGCTGTTCTCGGCACTCGTCGTCGCACAGACCACGTACGCGTGGATCGTCCGACGCCCGCCGGGCGCCGGGCGGATGCCGGCCAACCGCTGGCTGCTTGCGTCGACGGTCGGCTCGCTCGTGCTGCAGGTGCTCGTCGTCTCGACGCCCGCGGTCAACGGGCTGTTCGACACCGTCCCGCTGTCCGCCTCCGGCTGGGGCCTCGCGGTCGCGGGGGGCCTGTCGGGTCCGGCCGTGATCGCGGCCGTTCGCTGGTGGCGGGCGTCCCCGCGCTGATCGGGGCCTCCGGCCGCGTCGGTACCATTGGTGGCCACCCGATCCAGCGTGCTCCCCGACCGCCACCCGCGCCCCCGCCACGGGTCGCCCCGGTTGCCCCGCCGCTCGGTCCCGACGTCCCGGAAGGCCCCATCGTGCCCACCCAGGAACAGGTCCTCGAACGCCTCGCCACGGTCAACGACCCCGAGATCGGCAAGCCGATCACGGAGCTCGGCATGGTCGACGAGATCGTCATCGAGGGTGACCGCGTCGGCATCAAGGTCAAGCTGACGATCCCGGGCTGCCCGCTCAAGGACACGATCACCCGTGAGGTGACCGCGGCCGTCGAGGCGCTCGACGACGTCAACGAGGTCCAGGTCGCGTTCGGGTCGATGACGGACGAGGAGCGCAGCGCGCTGTCGGCCGACCTGCGCGCCCAGCGGGGCGCGTCGAACCCCGAGATGAACATCGCGTTCGCACAGCCCGATTCGCCGACCAAGGTCATCGCGATCGCGTCCGGCAAGGGCGGCGTCGGCAAGTCATCCGTCACGGTGAACCTCGCCGCGTCGCTGGCGGCCAAGGGGCACAAGGTCGGCGTGCTCGACGCTGACATCTGGGGCTACTCGATCCCTCGCATGATGGGCGTCGACGGCAAGCCGGTCGCCTTCGAGGGCATGGTCATGCCCCTCCAGGGCCACGGCTGCAAGGTCATCTCCATCGGGTTCTTCACCGACCCCGACCGCTCCGTGATCTGGCGCGGCCCCATGCTCCACCGGGCGCTGCAGCAGTTCCTCGCCGACGTCTACTGGGGCGAGCTCGACTTCCTGCTCATGGACCTGCCCCCGGGCACCGGTGACGTGGCCATCTCGTTGGCCCAGATGCTGCCGGGCGCAGACATGCTGGTCGTGACGACCCCGCAGGCCGCGGCCCAGAAGGTCGCCCTGCGTGCCGGCAAGGCCACCGAGCAGACCGGCATGACCGTCGTCGGCGTCATCGAGAACATGGCCGGCTTCACCGGCCCGGACGGCACGGTCCACGACATCTTCGGGTCCGGCGGTGGCGAGCTGCTGGCGGCCGAACTGGGCACCGAGCTCCTCGCCAAGGTGCCGATCGACCCGGCGCTGCGTGAAGGCGGCGACGCGGGCGTCCCGCTGATCGTCAGCAACCCGGACGCCCCGGCCGCCAAGGCCATCTCGGCCGTTGCCGACACGCTGATCGCGCGCAAGCGGTCGGTCGTCGGTCGCGCCCTCCCGCTCAACGTCGGCTGACCACCGGTCGGTGGCCCGCGTCGTTCAGCGGCTGCGGGTCACGAGGCGTCGTACCGCGTTCCACGCCCCGGCCGACAGCACGCCGACGCCTGCACCGGCCACGACGTCCGTCGGGTGGTGCACGCCGACGTAGACCCGGGACGTCCCGACGAACCCGGTGAGGACCGTCCCGGCCAGCGCGCCTGCGATCCGTGACCGCGCCTGCCCACTGACCACGGTGGCCATCGCCGCCGCGACGGCCGTGTGCCCGGACGGCCACGACGACCCCGCCGGCTCCGCGACGAGGCGTGCCGCCTGCAGGTCCTGGTAGGGGCGCGGGCGCTCGACCAACGGCTTGGCGGCCTGGGCCACGACCCATGCGGTCCCGCCGGCGCCCAGCACGTCCACAGCGGCACGCCGGCGCCCCGTCGCCGCGAGCACGGCGGCGGTCCCGGCCAGCCCGTACACGGACCCGAGGTCGGTGAACGCGCCCACCGCCCGGTCAGCCGTCGGCCCCAGCGGGCGCGTGAGGTGGGCCGCGAGCCCGTCGACCCGGTCGGAGCGCTGCGTGGTCACGGCGCGGTGACTCGCGACGGCCGCGAGTCCAGCGAGGGCGAGCAGTGCTCGCGAGGGAGACCGTCGTGCCACGTCAGGTGGCCTCGGGGTCCGTGGGCGGCGGCTTGTCCGCTGCCCGTGGCTCGACGGTGGCGGCCCGTGTGAGCTCGTCCATGACCGAACGAACCGGGTTGCGGACGGTGTCGCGCACGCCCTTCATGTCCTTGGCCAGCCCACGCAGGTCCGCGTCGAGGCCGGTTGCGTCAGCGGCCCGCCGCAGTTCCTCGACCGACTTCGAGGTCTCGGCCTTGAAGCGGGCCAGCGCCTTGCCGGCGTTGCGGGCGAGCTCGGGCAGGCGTTCGGGACCGAACACCAGCAGCGCGATCACGGCGATCACGAGGATCTCCGCCATGCCCAGGTTGCCCACGTGGTCCTGCCAAGGTTGCCGACGGTGGAGCGTATCCGTCCGGGGTCAGGAGCTGCCGGGGCGCTCGCCCAGCGTGACCGACGTCGTCCTGCGCTGGCCGTCGCGGAGGTAGACCACCTCGACGGTGTCGCCGGGCTGGAACTGGCGGACGGCGACGACCAGGTCCGTCATCGAGTCGATGGCGTCGCCCTCGACCTCGACGATGATGTCGTCGGCCTG
>JBFJMP010000092.1:0-8052 GCA_041633895.1 Nitriliruptoraceae bacterium | reverse complement strand
GTTCGCCGCGTTCTTCGGCATGGACCGGGCGGTGAACCAGTTGCCCTTCCGGCTCCAGGAGTCCGTGCGGCCGTGGGTGTTCGTGGGGCCCGCGCTCGTCCTGCTCGCCGTGTTCCTGCTGTACCCGGCGGTGAACACGATGCTCGTGAGCTTCCAGAACGAGAACACCACGGCATTCGTCGGCGTCGAGAACTACGAGTTCATCCTGACGGATCCGTCGATGCTCCGGGCGATCCGCAACACCGTGCTGTGGATGCTGTTCGTCCCAGCCGTGGCCACCGGTGTCGGTCTGGTGTTCGCGACCCTCGCGGACCGCCTGCGACGGGGTGAGTCGGTCGCGAAGTCGCTGATCTTCCTGCCGATGGCGGTGTCCTTCGTCGGCGCCAGCGTGGTGTGGGCCTTCATCTACGACTTCCGTTCGTTCGGCAACCAGACCGGGGTGCTGAACGGGGCGTGGACGGGGCTGGGCAACGCCCCCATCGACTGGGTGGCCCAGCAACCGTGGAACAACTTCCTGCTCATGGTCATCATGATCTGGATGCAGACCGGGTTCGCGATGGTCATCCTGTCGGCCGCCATCAAGTCCGTGCCGACCGACATCATCGAGGCTGCCCGCATCGACGGTGCGACCGAGTTCCAGGCCTTCCGGCGGGTCGTGGTGCCGTCGATCATGTCGGCGATCGTCGTGGTGATGACGACGATGACCATCAACGTGCTGAAGATCTTCGACATCGTGTGGGTCATGACCGGTGGTCAGGACGGCACCGAGGTCCTGGCCGAGCGCATGGTCCGCCAGTTCTTCTCGTTCCGGAACAACGGTCGAGGCGCGGCAGTCGCGGTGCTCCTGTTCCTGTTCGTGCTGCCCATCATGGTCTGGAACATCCGACGGTTCCAGGCCGAGGAGGAGGAACGATGAGCACCGTCGAGCAGACCGTCGCGGCGCCGCCGGTGAAGGTCACGAAGGGTGGTCGCGCGACGGCGAGGTCGAAGGCGGGGTGGTTCACCCGCACCACCGTCGTCGCGATCGTGGTCGTGTGGCTCGTCCCGACCGTCGGCCTGCTCATCTCGTCGTTCCGCACGCGCGGCATCATCGAGTCCGAGGGGTGGTGGACGGCGTTCGCCAACCCGTTCGACACCGTGCAGTGGACGCTGGCCAACTACAGCGACGTGCTCGGGAGTTCGCGCGGGTTCGGCAACGCGTTCGTCAACAGCATCGCGATCACGATCCCGGCGACCATCATCCCGATCACGGTCGCGGCCTTCGCCGCCTACGCCTTCTCGTGGATGGAGTTCAAGGGACGCCACCTGCTGTTCGTCAGCGTGGTCGCGATGATCGCCGTGCCACTCCACGTGGCCCTCATCCCGATCCTGCGCCTGTTCACCTCCGGGGCGAGCCTCGGACCGGTCACCCTGTTCCCCGACCTCGACCTCGTCGGCACCTTCCCGGCCATGTGGTTGGCCCACACGGGCTTCGGCCTGCCCCTGGCCATCTACCTGCTCCGCAACTACATCGGGTCGCTGCCGTCCTCGATCGTCGAGTCGGCCCGCGTCGACGGCGCGACCCACATGCAGATCTTCACGCGCCTGATCGTGCCGCTGTCGGTGCCCGCGCTCGCGGCCTTCGCGACCCTGCAGTTCCTGTGGGTCTGGAACGACCTGCTGGTCGCACTGGTCTTCCTCGGCGGGACGCCGGACGTCCGCGTCGTCACCGTCGCCCTCGCCGAACTCCAGGGCGCCTACGGCCAGAACCGGCACCTGCTGCCCGCCGCGGCGTTCATCACCATGGGCCTGCCCATGGTCGTGTTCTTCAGCCTGCAGCGCTACTTCGTCCGTGGCCTGACGGCCGGGGCGGTGTAGGGGTGACGACGGTGGCCGAGGCCGCGGAGGACCGGGTCGAACCGTCCGGGCGCGGCGGCATGGTCGCCATCGACCTGCGGCGACGATGGATCGTCATCACGGTCGCCACGGTCGTCATGCAGTTCGCGTACTGGCCCACCCTGGCCGGCATCGCCACGGCATCGGGTGAGGACTCGACGTTCGCCGGCGGGATGTTCGCACTCGGACTGGCCGTGGTGCCGGCGACGTTCCTGGTGCTGGCGTTCGGCTCGAACCATCCGCGCGCGGCCGGCGCGACGCTGCGGGCCATGGGCCTGTTCCTGTTGGTCGCCCTGCCCGTGGTCGTGGTGCTCGACGGGCTGGTCGGGATGGCGGCCGGGCTGGCAGCCGGCGGCGCGGCGGCCCTGGACCTCGACCCGGACGTGCACCGGCGGCGGTGGCGCTGGATCGCCGTGGCGGTCATGGCGGCGTACCTGCTGCTCCTGCGCCTGGTCGCGGTCGACTACGCCCTGCTGTCCGGAGCGGTCCTGCCGTTCGCGATCCACGGCCTCGTCGACCAGGCCGCCGAAACCCGCTGAGGCGTGTCGCGCGTGGCCCGGCTCACGACGTCCAGGTTGCGATGTGAGAGCGATACCAGCGAGCACTGTCCTTGAGGACACGCACGTGGTGGTCCGGGTCCGAGTGGATGATCCCGAAGCGCGCCCGGTAGCCCTCGGCCCATTCGAAGTTGTCCAGCAGGCTCCACAGGAAGTAGCCGCGCAGGGGCAGGCCCTCGTCCAGGCACCGCTGGATGGCGGCGACGTGATCGGTGACGTAGGCCACGCGGTCGACATCGTGGATGCGGCCGTTGTCGACCGGTGGGTCGTCGAACGCTGCGCCGTTCTCGGTCACCATCACGTAGCCCGGGGCGCGCGCCGCGACGCGGGCGACCACGTCGTGCAGGCCGTCCGCGTGGACCTCCCACCCGAGCGCCGTCGTGGGGACGTCGCGCGCGATGACGACGGCAGCAGCCCAGTGGCCGTTGGTTGCGGGGGCGACCACGTCGCGGCGGTAGTAGTTCACGCCGAGGAAGTCGATCGGGGCGGCGATGCGGTCCATGTCACCGGGTGCCACCGCCGGGGCGGCCGCGCCGTAGAAGGCGAGCACGTCGGCCGGGTAGCCGTCGCCGACGACCGGGTCCAGGAACCAGCGGGCGAGCTGGCCGTCCAGCAGGTCTGCGGCCCCGCGGTGGTCGGCGTCGTCGGGTTCGGCTGGCTCGATGACGTTGATGTCGAGCGTGATGCCGACCTCGACGTCGTGGCGTCCTTCGCCGATCGCCTCCACGGCGAGCCCGTGCGAGACGAGCAGGCCGTGGGCGACCTGGAGTGCCGTTCGGATGTCGTGCACGCCCGGGGCGTGCACGCCTGCGGCATTGCCCACCAGCGCTGCGACCGCCGGTTCGTTGTGGGTGATGACGCGCTCGACTCGGTCCCCGAGGGCGTCCACGACGACGCGCGCATAGCGGGCGAACGCCCGCCCCGTGGCGGGATCCGTCCAGCCACCCCGAGTCTGGAGAGCGGATGGGAGGTCCCAGTGGTAGAGGGTGACGACGGGCTCGATGCCAGCCTCCAGCAGGCCGTCGACGAGGTGGTCGTAGAACCCCAGTCCGGCAGGGTTCACCGCCCCGTCCCCGTCCGGGACCACCCGCGGCCACGCCACCGAGAACCGGTACGCCCCGACCCCGAGGTCGGCCATCAGCGCGATGTCGTCCTGCCAGTGGTCGTAGTGGTGCGCGCCGGCATCCACCCGATCGCCGTTGGCGATCGCGCCGGGGCGGTCCTGGAAGTCCTCCCAGATCGAGCGGCCGCGACCGTCGCGCTCGACGGCCCCCTCGATCTGCAGCGCCGAGGTGGCAACGCCCCACACGAACGGGGCGGGGTGCGGCTCGGGTGGCGTCACGGTGCCTCCCACGGGGTCCGGGTCGTGCAGGATCCTGGTCTGACCGTACTCCCGGCAGTGGGTGTCCCGCCGCGGGTTCGGACGGGAACCTGACATGCGGTTCCACCTCAAGGCCAGGACGGGTCACCCGGACTTCCTCGACCTGCCGTGGGACCAGCCGTTGGAGGCGTGGGACTCACCGCGCATGATCGAGGTGCCGCGAGGCCTGCACCGCCACGTCGTGCGGTTCGTGCGCTACGAGTCCGGCCTGTACGTCCTCAAGGAACTGCCACGGCGGTACGCCCTGCGCGAGTACGAGTTCCTGGGCCGCCTCCGGGAGGAACGCGTACCGGTCGTGGACGTCGTGGGCGTGGTGTCCCATCGGGTCGACGTCCGGGGCGAGCCGTTGTCGGCCGTGCTCATCACCGAGCACCTGCGCTACTCGCTGCCGTACCGGCTGCTGTTCCAGCGGCGCTCCGCTGTCGAGCTGCGCGAGCCGATGCTGGACGCGCTGGTCGACCTCCTCGCACGGATCCACCTCGTCGGCTTCATGTGGGGCGACTGCTCGCTGTCCAACACGTTGTTCCGACGCGACGCCCACCGCCTTGCCGCCTACGTGGTCGACGTCGAGACGGGGGAGTGGCACGACGTACTCACGGACGGCCAGCGGCGGGCCGACCTCGAGACCGCCATCGAGCGCTGCGGCGGGGAGCTGCTGGACCTGCAGGCACAGGGCGTGCTCACGCCGGATGCCGATCCGGCCGTGCTCGGAGACGAACTGCGGGAACGCTACGACCGCCTGTGGTCCGAGTTGACTCGTGAGGAGGTGTTCGCACCGGTCGAACGCTTCCGCATCCACGAACGCCTGCGACGCCTGAACGACCTCGGCTACGACGTCGGCGAGCTGGAGTTGACCGGCGAGCACGACGAGCCGACGGCCGTTCGCCTGCGACTCCAGGTCGTCGAACCCAACCGCCACAGCCGCCTGCTGCGCGAGCGGACGGGGATCGTCGCCCAGGACGAACAGGCCCGGGTGCTGATGAACGACATCGCGAACTTCGGTGCATGGTTGGACAACGAGGTGGGGGTGAGCCACGACGACGAGACCGTCACCGCGGAGTGGCTGCGGCGGTCCTATCGAGCGGCGCTTGCACGAATCCCCACGGGCCTGCGCGCTCGACGGGAGGATCCCCAACTCTTCTTCGAGGCGCTCGAGCACTGGCATGCCCTCTGTCGCGACGAGGGACGTGACCTCGAGTTCATGGACGCCGTCGACGACTACGCCGAGACGGTGCTGCCGTTGCAGCCAGAGGAGGCGGTCGTGGCGGACGTCCCCGACGAGGACGACCTGACGTGACGTCAGCGCCCGATGCGGGGCGCCAGGGTCCGGGTGACGAGGTCGCTGACGCCGGGCAGCACGCCGGCCAGCCAGCGGGTCACCTTGGCCGTCGCGGGCGTCACGATGATCCCCCGGTCACGGTCGAGGCCCCGCATCAGGTCCGTGACGACGCGATCAACGGTCGTCACCGGCATCCTCAGTTCCTTCGCGATCGTCGCGAAGGACAGACCCTGACCACCGGCCTCCTGATCGTGCAGCAGCGGCGTGTCGACGAACCCGGGACACAGGACGTGGACGTGGACCCCGTGCTGGCGTGCCTCGGCTCGCAGCGATCGGGACAGCCCCAGCACCGCGTGCTTCGAGGCGGCGTAGGCCACGGCCATCGGCACCGGTGTGAAGGCCGACAACGACGCGACGTTGACGATGCCGCCCGCGCCACGCTCCACGAGGCGGGGGTAGACGGTCGCGACCCCGTTGACGACGCCCATGACGTTGACCTCGTGGACGAGTCGCCACGTCTCGTACGGCACCTCGTGCGACGCCCCGACGGCGGGCACCCCGGCATTGTTGACCAGGGTCGTGATCGGACCGTGGTCGTCCTCGACGGCGTCGACCACGGCGCGCCAGGCGTCGATGTCGCGCACGTCGAGTTCCACCGCTGAGGCGTCGGCGAGGGTGGCCGCGACCGCCCCGGCAGCGGCCGGATCGAGGTCGGCGACCACGACGTGCCCGCCCCGGTCGGCGAAGGCCGTGGCGATCCCGCGACCGATCGCCCCGGCGCCGCCGGTGACCAGCGTCGTCATCGGGTCAGCCGAGCTGGCCGCGGATCGCGCCCGCAGCGAAGTCGGCGTTGTGGACGTTGACGTAGAACTGGGCCGGGTCCGCGGCAACGCGCGCCAGGAAGTCGGCCACCGTGTCGTCGTCCTCGAGGTCACCGTCCTCGAGGCAGTCGAACACGAACCCGTTGCGGTCCGGTGTCGCCAGACGAGCCGTGACGGCCCCGGACGAACCGGCGGGTGCCTCGTGGATGTGCGCGGCGCTCGCCGCCGGGTCGAGGTCCTCGATGACCATGGCGTAGCAGCCGCTGTCGTCGTGGAACCAGGCCGTACCGGTGGCATCCGGGTCACCCGGGTTGGTCTCGGCGTCACCGGTCATCGTCACGCTCCACGTCGCACAGTGGCCGGCCACCTGGGCCTGCGTGGCGGTGGCATCGGTCACGGCGGCCGTCCCGCCCGCGACGATGATCGTCTCGAGTGAACTGCAGCGATCCACGAGTGCGAGGAACGTGTCGGTGCGCAGCGAGTCCGGATTCGGCGCGAGCACGATGGGCGCCTCGCGGAGTGCGGCGAGCGGCGCGAGGGCAAGGGCGTCGGGGAAGTCGCTGCCGACGGCCAGCGACACCGCGGTGGCGTCCCAGCCCAACAGGTCGTCGGTCAGTGCGGCCAACATGGCGGCGGTGCCGGAGCGGGAGTCGCCGGCGATGCGCACCGTGACCTCGACCGTGTCGAGGGCGGCGATCTCGTCGAAGACCCCGTCCGAGATCGCGCCGGTGCCGCCGACGACGATCACCTGCTGGATGTCGAGGGTGCCGTCCTGGAGGGTGAAGCGGCTGACGATCGGCAGGTCGTCCCGGTTGGTGAGCAGCACCGGGAGGCGCCCGGCGTAGGCCAGGGGGCCGGCCGACATGGCATCCGGGAAGTCGCGGCCGTAGGCCACGATGGCGGTGCGCAGCGTGCGGGTGGACTCGCCGGACAGGTCGCGCAGGGCGCCGACCCCGCCGCCTCCGGCCTGGGCCACCGAGGCGGCGGTCTGGAACCGGTCGCTGCCGTCGATCCGGTGGACGTTCTCGCGTCCGTACGTGGCGACGAAGCGGTTCTCGACCTCCGACGAGATGGCGGCGACGCCGCCGACGAGCACGACCTTGGTGACGTCGAGGGTGGCCATGGTGTCGAGGGTGACGTTCGGGATGCTCGTGGACCGCGTCAGCAGGATCGGGGCACTCTCGACGCGGGCCATGTAGGACGCGGCGAGGGCGTCGGGGAAGTCGTCGCCCCGTGCGATGACGACCGAGTCCGAGCCGGCGGGGAAGGCCTCCACGGCCATGCGTGCCGCACTGGAGAAGCGGTCGCTGCCAGAGACGCGTTCGACCGCGGGGGCATCCGCCGGGAGGTCGTCGCTGGTGATCTGGGCGGCTGCGGGCACGGCCAGCAGGGCGAGCCCCACGGTGAGCGCGGCGGTGCGGCTGATTCGGGTCAGCGTGCGGCGGTGACGTGGCATCGGCGTACCCCTGGGTCCGTGGCGGTCGACGTGAGGAGGGAGCGGCAGTATTACCGCAGCCGGGTCCGTTGTGCGCGCCCGGTCGGCCATCCGAGACGAAGGTCATGGGTGGGCTCGCTGCTACCGTCGCTCGTCATGACTGCTTCCACGCCCCGCCATGTCCTCGTCGCCGTCGCCTGGCCCTATGCCAACGGCGTCCAGCACCTCGGCCACCTCGCCGGCTGCTACCTGCCGTCGGACATCTTCGCGCGCTTCCACCGGATCGCCGGGAACAAGGTCCTGATGGTGTCCGGCTCCGACGGGCACGGCACGCCGATCATGGTGAAGGCGGAACAGGAGGGCGTGCAGCCCAGCGACATCGTCGACCAGTTCCACCCGCAGATCGTCGAACAGTGGGAACGCCTCGGCATCTCGTTCGACCTGTTCACGACGACGATGACGGACAACCACCGCGAGGTGGTCTGGGACCTGTTCCGGGACCTGCACGCCAAGGGCCTCATCGACACCAAGGTCACCGAGCAGTTCTACGACCCCGAGGCCGGTCGCTTCCTGCCCGACCGCTACGTCGAGGGGACCTGCCCGAACTGTGGCTACGAGAACGCCCGTGGCGACCAGTGCGACAACTGCTCCAAGACGCTGGACCCCACGGACCTCATCGACCCACGGTCCAAGTTCAGCGGTGC
>JBFJMP010000091.1:0-8075 GCA_041633895.1 Nitriliruptoraceae bacterium | reverse complement strand
CGGCGGCCAGGGCCGTGACGTCGTCGGGCACCGCGAGCGCGTCGAGCAACGTGACCCGGGCCAGGGTCGCCTTCTCGTCCTCCGCCTGTCGGCGGCCCTCGTCCAGGAGGGCGTCGAGTGCCGCCTGCTCGCCGTCAACGACGTCCACCAGCGCCGACAGGTCCGCCAGCCGGGACTCGGCGGCAGGCAGGGCCTGTGCGGGGTCCTCGGACCAGCCGTCGAGGCGGCTGCGCGCCGCGTCGGCCTGGGCACGCAGCGTCGACGCCCGCTCGCGCGCCGCCTGCCCGACCTTCCCGTACAGGTCGAGGTCGAGGAGTTGCACGAGCAGCTTCTGCCGTTCGCCGGGCTTGGCGTGCAGAAAGTGCTGGAACGCGCCCTGGGGGAGGACGACGCACGTGGTGAAGTGTTCGAAGCTGAGGCCCAGCAGCCGTTCGACGCCGCTGGTGACGTCGTCGGCCGCGCCAGCGACGAGGTCCGTGGTGCTGCCGTCCTGGCTGGTCCAGCGCTCGAGGCGGGCTTCCTTGGTGGTCGCGCCCGTCGCGGTTCGGCGCACGACACGCACCGCGGTCCACGTCTGGCCCGCGACGGTGAAGTCGAGGCGGACACGGGCCTCGGTGGCGCCCTGGGAGATGACCGGGGCGACCAGTCGCCGATCCCCGTAACGCGGCACGGTGCCGTACAGCGCGAAGATCATCGCATCGATGATGGTCGACTTGCCAGCGCCGGTCGGCCCGCTCAGCGCAAAGACGTCCACGTCCGTGAAGTCCACCGTCGTGCTGGTGGAGTACGACCCGAAGCCGTCGAGCTCAAGTCGAGTCGGTCGCAAGGACGTCCTCCACGAGTTCGGCGAACAGGGCGGTGACCGCGGGGTCGGTGACGTGCTGGTCCGCGAGGTACTCCTGGAACAGCTCCAGTGGCGAGCCGCGGAGGTCGTCGAGGTTGTCGTCGACGGGCTGGTCCTCGTCGTCCTCGGGGCGTTCGATGCGGACGTCGACCGCGCTGGGCAGCAGGTCGCGGACGTCGTCGGCCAGCCCTGCACGCGTCGGTTCCGTGACCACGGCCCGGACGTGCGCGCCGGCGAGTTCGTCGGCGCGGTCCTGCAGATCCTGGACCGTTCCCCGGACCGTGCGCAGCGGGATGCCCTGTTCGAGGTGCACGGGCTGGACGACGGCGGGCGTGTCCTTGGAGGCGTCCACGAGCAGGACCGACTTGTGGGCCGACTCGACCTCACCGAAGTCGAGGTGCAGGGGGGAGCCGCAGTACCAGATGGGGCAGGGTCCGGGGATCTGGTGGGGCTGGTGGAGGTGGCCGAGCGCGACGTAGTGGGCCGAGGCCGGGAACACGTTCGGGGCGACGACGTAGTCGAAGATGGTGTGGGCGTGACGTTCCCCGCCGCCCATGACGGGTTGTCCGCTGGCGACCGTCAGGTGGGCGGCGACGATGTTGACCGCGTCGGGTTCGAAGCCGGCGGTGAGCGCCCCGATGATGCTGCGCACCCGTTCCGCGTAGCGCGCCCCGTGCTGGTCGCCCCGACGTGCCATCAACTGGTCGGCCCGGACGACGCCGTGCTGGGACACGAACGGCACCAGGGCGATGCGGGCGAGTTCGCCCGACCGAGTCTCGAGTTCGAGCACGCCGCCGTGCTCGGGGCGGCGCACCTCGCTGGCGACGTGGACCGTCGAGCGCGCCATGACCGGCTGCAGCGCCTGCCACCGCCGTGGGCTGTCGTGGTTGCCAGCGAGGACGACGACGTGCGCTCCGGTGTCGGCGAGGTCCAGCAGGGCGCGGTAGACGATGCCCTCGGCCTCGGCAGTCGGCGCAGCGGTGTCGAACGCATCGCCGGTCACGAGGACGACGTCGACCGCGTTGGCATCCGCGATCTGGGCGATCTCGGCGAGCACGGCCTCGTGTTCCGCGGCCCGACTGCGGCCCCGGATGCCCTTGCCGACGTGCCAGTCGGACGTGTGCAGGATCTTCATGTCCCGGACCGTAGCGAGTGGGTGTGACACGGCTCGGGAGGGGGCCCGGCGGCGGCCGTCAGAAGGGCAGGTCCGACGGTGGGGCGAGCCCGTCGAAGGGATCGTCCGGCTGGGCGTCCACGGCGTCCTTCGGAGGGGGGGCCACGCCCGCCTCGGACGGCCGCGTCGCCCAGGCAGGGAACGGGAACTCGAGGATCAGCGGAACCGGCAGCTCCGGCTGCGAGACGATCATGGTTCCCGGCTTCACGATGGTCGCCCGTTGGCGCTGGGCGGTGGGCAGGAAGCCGTACTCGTCGCGGGACGCCTCCGCGGAGTCGAGGCGGCCGACCACGCGGATGGCCGAGTTCGCGATGATGCGCCGCTCGACCTCGGACGCCGTCTGCTGTGCCCCGATCAGGATCATCCCGAGGCTGCGCCCACGCTCGGCGACGTCGAGGAGGATCTCCTTGATCGGGGAGTGCCCTTCACGGGGGGCGTACTTGTTGAGTTCGTCCAGGACGATGAACGTGAGCGGGTCGGGTGAGCCCGAGCGTTCCTTGTCCTCGAAGGTGCGGCGCAGCACGACGCCGACGACGAAGCGCTTCGCACGGTCGTTGAGGTTGTGGATGTCGACGACCGTCACCTGCGACTGGCGCTGGATGCGGTGGCGCTCGGGTTCGGGCAGGTCGCCCCGGATCAGGTCCTCGAGGTGACGGCGCGCCCCGAACAGGCGCCGGACGAAGGCGTTGACCGTGCCGATGCCGATGGACCGGCCCGCCCACTCCTCGCGGCGGACCTCGTCCTCGACGCCCTGTTGGATCACGTCGATGAGGTCGCCGAAGGTGCGGCAGGTCGTGCCTTCGATCGACACCGCGCCGTCGCCTGCGGGCACGGCCAGCCGCTTGAGCTGCGCGGCGACCTGGTGCACCACCATCGTGTACTGCTGGCGGTCGTCCTGTGCGTCGGTGAACAGGAACGGCAGCAACTCGTCGCGGCAGAACTCCTCGAGCGTCCAGAAGAACGACGTCACGCCCTCGATGCGGGCGCCGGTGTCGGCCTGGGCCGTCGTGGTGCCGCGGCGGGGCGGTGCCCAGAACTCGACCGAACGGAACGCCGATGGCTCGAGCCCCAGCGCCCGGTAGCGCGCACGCTGTGTGTCGTCGAGGGTCGTGTTCTCGTGGTCGAGGAAGAGCAGGTCCTCGCCCTTGACGTTGAAGATCAGCGCCTTGGCGTTCGCGCTGTGGGGGAGCACCCCGGACGTGAACAGCGAATGCAGGAGGAACGTCGCATAGGTGGTCTTGGTCGCGACACCGGACACCCCCGAGATGTTGACGTGGGCGCCCCGCGTGCCGTCCAGGAACTCGAGGTTGACGTAGACCGGCTCGTCCTCGCGCGACAGCCCGGCGGGCAGGCGCTTGGACATGCCGTCGAAGAACAGCGCCTGGTCGCGCTCGTCGCCTGTCGCCTTGCGCACGGCCTGGCCGGGCAGCGGTGGCAGGAACACCTCGGGTTCGAAGCGCGTGGCCAGCACCTGTGCCGCCTCGGACACCTCGGCTGGGAGGACGCCGTCCTCGATGAGGAAGACGTCCGAGTCGAACCGCGCCCCTTCGTGGCGGGCACGGACCTGGTTCACGATCCCGTAGATGTGCACCGGGTCGCGCCCCGGCGGCGTTCGTTCGAGCGCCACGACGTCGTCGAGCTGCAGGAACTGGTCTGGCGCCACGGCGACCCAGAACTCGAGCGGTGTCGAGTCCTCGGTCCCGATCACGCGCCCCGCCAACGGTGGCGTGGACTCGTCGCTCATGGCTGCTCCCCCGCGTGGCTGGCATGTGGCTGGCGTGTGGCTGGACTGCCCGGAGACTACTGACGGGGTGTGACGGCGCCCCGTTCCCGCGCTGGGGCGCGGGTTTCGGGGGCGGAGGGTGTGTGGGGAGGGCGGTGCGTCCCGGTTCCCGCGCTGGGGCGCGGGTTTCGGGGGCGGAGGGTGTGTGGGGAGGGCGGTGCGTCGCGGTTCCCGCGCTGGGGCGCGGGTTTCGGGGGCGTCCTCGGTCACCCAGCGGCGGGCAGTCGCTTCACGAACCGGAACTCGGTGGTGTCGGACGGGTCGCCGAGGTGGCGCGAGTCGCCGGTGCGGACGTAGCCGAGCCGCTCGTACAGGCGGTGGGCGTCCTCGAAGCGCGAGTCGCTCCACAGGGCGACGGCGACGCCCCCGGTGGCGGCGATCGCCGACTCGACGTGGGCGACGAGCGCCGCACCGAGGCCACGGCCACGGTGCCCCACCGCCACGTACAGGCGCTTGAGTTCGCCACCCGGCTCGCCGTCCACGTCGTGCGGGGCCATTCCGACGCAGGCGGCCAGACCCTCGGCGGCCGGCAGCACCCATCCACGACCGCCGACCGACGCCAGGTACGAGGCGAACTGCACCAGATCGGCGTCGACCCCCGGGAGGTCCATGACGCACCCCGGGTACTCCGCGTACACCCCGTCGATCAGGTCGATGACCGCGGCGGAGTCGGCGTCCGTCACGGGGCGAAGTCCTGCGAGGTCGGTCATCGGCGGAACGTCCATGCGAGGGGTCACGTAGCGTACGAGCCCCGACTCGAGGTCGCGTCCTGGCCCAGCGCCTGCTGCCGATGCTCGCCACCCCCGCGACCCCGGGTGAGGTGGCGGGACCGGACTGGGCCCACGAGTTCAAGTGGGACGGCGTGCGTGCGCTCGTGGCCAGCGACGGCGAGCGGGTACAGGTCCGTTCGCGCGCCGGCAACGACATCACCGACGGCTACCCCGAGCTGCGTCCCCTCGCCGAACGGCTGCCGGCTGGCACGGTCCTCGACGGCGAGATCGTCGCGTTCGGGCGGGACGGCGCCCCGTCGTTCCCGCTCCTCCAGCGTCGTATGCACGTGCGCGACCTGACGAAGGTGCGCGCCCTGGCTGCCGAGGTCCCGGCCGACCTCATCGTGTTCGACGTGCTCGCGATCGGCGGGGAGTGGTTGCTCGACCACGACTACGAGAGCCGCCGCGCACGCCTGATGGAGTTGGGACTGGACGGCGACGCCTGGCATACCCCGGCGTCGATGGACGACCTCGGCACGGCCCTGCGGCTGGCGGCTGAGCGTCACCTCGAGGGTGTGGTGTCGAAGCGTCGGGGCTCGACGTACCGGTTGGGGGAGCGATCGAAGGACTGGCGCAAGCTGCGCATCGTGCGGGAGGACGACTTCGTCGTCGGCGGCGTCCGGGCGGGCAAGGGCGACCGGTCGAACTCGTTCGGCGCCCTCCTCCTCGGGGTCCACGACGACCGCGGCCTGCGCTTCATCGGGTCGGTTGGCTCGGGGTTCAGCGGCCGTGAGGGGGACCGCCTCGCCGCACTCCTCGCCGAGCGGACCCGCGCCGACCCACCGTTCCTCGACCCCCCGACCGGCGACGACCTGACGTGGGTCGAACCCGACCTCGTCGTTCGTGTGCGATATCGCGAGGTCACGCCCGACCACCGCCTGCGCCAGCCGTCCTACCGGGGACAGCGTCCCGACGTGGACCCCCTGACCGTTCGTCGACCCGCCACGCCGGGGGCCTGAGCGGTACCGTTTTGTGGTGGTGCACCCAGCGGACGGACGCACGCATGCCACGCTCGATCTGGACCGGGGCGATCAGCTTCGGGCTGGTCAACATCCCGATCAAGCTCGTCACCGCGGTCGACAACAAGGACGTGTCGTTCCGCCAGATCCGCCGTGGGGACCACTCGCGGATCAAGCACCGCAAGGTCGCGGCGGCCGACGGTGAAGAGGTGTCGCAGGACGACATCATCAAGGGCTACGAGGTCGGGCCGGATCGCTACGTGGTCATCGAACCCGACGAGCTGCGCGACCTCGACCCGAAGGCCAGCCGGACGATCGAGATCGAGGACTTCGTCCTGCTGGCCGACATCGACCCGATCTACTACGACTCGTCCTACTACCTCGTGCCCCAGGAGACGGCCACCAAGCCGTACCGGCTGCTGCACGAGGCGATGCAGCGCTCGGGGCGGGCCGCGATCGCACGGTTCGTGCTCCGCACCAAGAGCTACCTCGCCGTGATCCGCCCACTCGGCGACGCCATCGCCGTGTCGACCCTGACCTACGCCGACGAGGTCGTGCCCACTTCGCGACTGGACGGCCTGCCGGACACCGACGTCGAACTCAACGACCGCGAACTGGCCATGGCCGAGCAGTTGATCGAGTCGATGTCGACCGACTGGGAGCCCGAGCGCTACCAGGACACCTATCGCCAGAAGGTGCTCGACCTCATCGAGGCGAAGGCCGAGGGCCAGGAGATCGTCACGGTCCCGGATGCCGAGCGCGAGGCCGGCGAGGTCGTGGACCTCATGGCCGCGCTCGAACAGAGCCTGCAGGCGGCCAAGGAAGCGGGCGACCAGGATGCCGCCGCCGAGTCGGCGTGACGGACCTGGTGCACGAGGCGGTCGGCGCCGGCGCGCCGATCCTGTTGGTGCCCGCCGCGATCGGTGACCGGCGCCAGTGGGCTGCGCTGCGTGACGACCTGTCCGGCGACCATCGGGTGATCACCTACGACGTGCGCGCGTACGGCGGGTCGCCCGACCCGACGTCGGACTACTTCGACCACGAGGACGCCGCCAGCGTGCTGGATGCCCACGGCGTCGAACGCGCCGTCGTCGTCGGGGCCAGCAACGGAGGACGCATCGCTGCCGACCTCGCCGCCATGGCGCCCGAACGGGTGGCCGCACTCGTGCTCGTCGGGCCGGCGCTCCCGGGGGTCTCCTGGGAGTCCTGGCCGGACACCGTCGCGGAACTGCAGCGACAGGAGGCACTGCTGGAGTCCGGGGATGTCGACGGCACGGCGGCGGTCGACGTGGACCTGTTCGTCGTCGGGACCGGTCGTGAGCCCGGTGACGTCGATGCGTCGTTCCTCGCGGAGGCGACGACCTGGGCGCGTGACACGATCCGCCGTGAGCAGGGGCACATGGACGCGGGTGAACCACAGGAGATCGACCCGCCACTGCGGGAACGCCTCGGGTCCATCGGGGTGCACACAGTCGTCCTGGTCGGGGCGCACGACCACCCGCGCATGCAGGAGTCGGCCAGGCGCTACGCCACCGGGATCCCGGGCGCCTCGCTCACGACGGTTCCCGGTGCGGCCCATCTGCCGCACGTGGAGCGGCCGGACGTCGTGGCCACGGCTGTCCGGGTGCACGGGTCCGGGGCGTGAGCGCACGGGTGCCCGTGCAGATCGACGGCCGTGACCTGTCGGTGTCCAACCTCGACAAGGTGCTGTACCCGGACACCGGGACGACGAAGGCCGGGGTGATCGACTACTACACGCGGATCGCGGCGGTGATGCTGCCGCACCTCGCACAGCGGCCGGTGACGATGGTGCGGTTCCCGGACGGCGTCGGCGGGAACAGCTTCTTCGAGAAGCGCTGTCCCAGCCACCGACCCGAGTGGATGGACACGGTCCAGCTGGGTCGTGAGGGACGCGAGAAGGTCGTCGACCACTGCCACCTGCAGGAGCGTGCCGACCTCGTGTGGGCCGCCAACCTCGCGGCCCTGGAGTTGCACACGCCGATGGCGCGAGCGCCCCGGACCGAGGTCCCGCTCGCGGTCGTCTTCGACCTCGACCCCGGACCGCCTGCCGACGTGGTCACCTGCGCTCGGGTGGCCATGCTCCTGAAGTCGGTGCTCGACCAACTCGGCCTGCACGGCTGGCCCAAGACCTCGGGGTCGAAGGGGCTGCAGGTCTACGTGCCGCTCAACCAGCCGGACATGGACTACGACCGGACCCGCAGCTTCGCCCTGTCGATCGGCTCGTTGCTGGAGAAGGTCCATGCCGACCTCGTCCTGACCAGGATGGACAAGGCCGAGCGCACGGGGAAGGTGTTCGTGGACTGGTCCCAGAACCACCTCGTGAAGACCACGGTCTGCGCCTACTCGATGCGCGCGCGCCGACATCCGACCGTCTCGACACCGCTCGACTGGGACGAGGTCAGCGACGGTGCCGACGGCCGACTCGAACTCGTCTTCGACATCGCCGACGTGCTGGCGCGCGTCGAGGGGAACGGCGACCGCTTCGCGCCGGTGCTCAGCGTGGAGCAGGAACTGCCCCACCTGG
>JBFJMP010000090.1:0-8118 GCA_041633895.1 Nitriliruptoraceae bacterium | reverse complement strand
TCTCGCCCCGTACGCCCGAGATCTCGCGGTGCATCTCCGCCCGCAACTCCCCGATCTCACCCCGTACCCCCGCGATCTCGCCCCGTACGCCCGAGATCTCGCGGTGCATCTCGGCACGCAACTCCGCGATCTCGGATCGCAGCCCGTTCTCGAGGGCGTGCAGGTCCTGACGCGTTGCGACGTCGGCCCAACCGACGGGTGGCAACAGGCTCATCAGGGTGCTCGTGGGTTCCGGGCCCAGCGTCGACTCCAGCGATCGGTACAGCTGGTGTCGCGCGGCTTCGTCCACGGCCATGGTGCCAGTCCAGGTGGGGTCCCGCCTGCAGTCTGACCCACAGGGGAACCGCTGCGGACCACGGGATGTCGCCTGTGGACAAGCCCCCGTCAGGCCGTGTCGGCGGCCCCGTCGAGCGCGGCGGCCAACACGACCGCAAGTTCACCCGCGACCACGGCGTCGGGGCGTGGCTCCGGTGCCAGGCCGTGGCTGACCAACACCCGCGAGGCCGTGTCCGCGACGCGGCGCGCGATCGCCTCGTCGACGTCCGGCCACCACCCGAGGATCACCTCGACCAGCGCCTCGACGTTGGCGGCGATGAACACGCCGCCCTCGATGGTGACGTGTGGGACCAACTCGGCGCGCTTGGCCGGGCTCGCCCACAACGGCGACTGGCGCAGGAACCGCAGCGCGTAGCGGATCATCTCCGTGAGGCGGTCCACCGGTGCCCCGCCCACGCGGTCCCCCGCCGCCCGACCCCGTTCGACCAGGTCGCGGGCCCCCGCCTCGAGCGCCGCCTCGATCAGCGCGTCCCGGTTCGGGAACCACGCATAGAGGGTCTGGCGTGACACGCCGGCCTCCCGGGCGATGTCACCGACCGTGACCCGGCGAACCCCGAACTGACCCATCGAGGACCGGACCGCCTCGATGATCTGGGCTCGTCGATCCGACTCCACCGCCATGATCCACCTCCGCTCGGGTCTGCCGCTCGGGTCTGCCGCTCGGGTCTGGTGCTCGGGTCTGGTGACTAGCCCGGTGACAACCCCAAGATGGCCACTTCGGGGGAGGGCGACAACACGACAACCATTGCACACTTGTAAGGCAACGGCGAGCCCCGCGCAAGTCCCTCATCGCAGGTCCTGATCAGGAGACGCCCGGGCTCGTCGGCTTCGACTTCAGCGGCCACGGCAACCCGCCAGGTGACCGCACCGCCACCACGCAACGGGAGCCTGACATGCCTCGCACCATCCCCACCATCGTCGCCGCCGGCGGCGTGCTCGCGATCGCCGCAGCGGGCTTCGTCCGCTTCTCCGTCGTGCCGGACCGCGCCCAGCTGCCGGCCGACACCGACGTGACCGCGGCGTACACCGGCACCGTCGATGCGATCCTCAGCGCCGACGCCCTCGCCGCCGGCGACCTCGCCAACGTCCTGCTGACCGACATCCCCGCCACGATCACCCGCAACGTCATGGTGACCGGCACCGACGGCGACGTCGCGACCGTCAACGAGACCGCGACCGTCACCGCCCCCGACGGCACGGTCCTGATCGGCACGAACGCGACGTTCGACCTCGACCGCCGCACGATGGAAGGCGTCGGTGAGCGCGACGGCCTGCTCATCGGCTGGCCCATCGGCACCGAGCAGCGCGACTACACCGGTTGGTCCACCGACCTGCAGGACACCGTCGACCTCACGTTCGTCGGCACCGAGGAGCACGCCGGCATCGACACCTACGTCTTCTCCACCGACGTGAGTGGCCAGATCGTCGACCCCGAACTCCTGTCGCTCCTGCCGGCCTCACTGCCCAAGGCGCTGCTGCCGCAGGTCGCTGCCGCCCTGGACCTGCCCGAGGCCCTGGCCTCGCGGCTGCCGGCCATCCTCGAGGCGCTGCCTGAGGACGTCCCGATGCAGTACGCGGTCCAGTCCAACACCACCTACTGGGTCGAGCCCACCACCGGCATCGTGGTCGACCTCGACCGCGTCGAGACCCGCACCATCGCCTTCGACGTGGACGGCGTCCCTGCCATCCCGCTCGCTGACGTCTTCAGCATCTCCTACACCGGCGAGGAGGCCTCCGTCGCCGCCCGCGTCGCGGACGCCACGGACAAGGCCGACCAGCTCCAGACCTTCGGGACCACCGTGCCCGTCGGCCTGACCGTGCTGGGCGTCGTGCTCCTGGGCGTGGCGTTCCTGCTGGGCCGTCGTCGCCCGCAGGACATCGACCTGACGGACGCCCCGTCGTCGACCGAGCCGCGCGAACTGCACCACGTCTGACCGCGCCGAGCCTGCGCCCCCTCTGCAGGCTCGTCGCACCCGTTGCCTCCGCCCCATCCGGGTCGGGGGCATCGTCGTGTCGGGGGCGGGTGTCAGGCGGCAGGCACCGTCAGCTCGCGGACCTCGGCCGCACCCGGCGCAACCGTGACCGGCTCGCCGCGGTGGTCGAGGGTGATCTCGGTGTCGCCGTCGACGTGCTCGTAGGTCACCGCGAACCGGGTGATCGTGACCCGCAGCCGCTGGCCGCGCATGGTCACGTGGAACTGCAGGTGGTCCCAGCCCGACGGCAGCTGCGGGTTGAACGACAGCTGGCCGTCCTGATCGCGCATCCCGCCGTAGCCGTACACGAGCGACAACCACACGCCGCCGGCCGAGGCGATGTGCACCCCGTCGGCCGCGTTGCCCGCCACGTCCGCGAGGTCCATGAACAACCCGTACCGGAAGTACTCGGCGGCCCGCTGGTGGTCGCCCAGCTCGGCGGCCACGATCGACTGGATCGACGCCGACAGGCTGGAGTCGCCGGTCGTCATCGGGTCGTAGTAGTCGAAGTTGCGCTGCTTGAGCGCCGGGTCGAACTCCCCCGACAGCAGGAACATCGCGAGCACGATGTCGGCCTGCTTGATGACCTGGTAGCGGTAGATCACCAGGGGATGGAAGTTCAGCAGCAGCGGGTAGCGGTCGCGGGGCGTGCCCGCGAAGTCCCAGATCGGCTTCTCGAGGAAGTTCGCGTCCTGCGGCGTGATCCCGAGGTCGTCGTCGTGCGGAATGGTCATGCGGTCCGCGGCCCGGCGCCACTCCTCGACCTCGGACGGGGTCAGCCGTGTCGCGTGGCACAGGCGCGCGAAGCCGTCCGGGTCGGTGCGCTCGAGGTGGTGGACGACACGCGCGGCGTAGCGCAGGTTCAGGCGTGCCATCAGGTTCGTGTACGCGTTGTCGTTGACCAGCGTCGTGTACTCGTCGGGGCCCGTCACGCCGAAGATGTGGAAGTCCCCCTCGGCGTCGAAGTGGCCGAGGTCGACCCACAGGCGTGCGGTCTCGACGAGCAGTTCGCCGCCGTAGCGGTGCAGGAACGGACCGTCGCCGGTGGCGTCGACGTACTTCTTCATCGCATAGACGATGTCGGCGTTGATGTGGTACTGGGCGGTGCCGGCCTCGTAGTAGGCCGACGCCTCCTCACCGTTGATGGTGCGCCACGGGAACAGCGCCCCGACCTGGTTCACCTCGGCCGCACGGCGCCGGGCGGCGTCGAGCATCCCGTGGCGGAAGCGCAGCAGGTTGCGGGCGACACGCGGTTGCGTGTGCACGAAGAACGGCAGGACGTAGATCTCGGCGTCCCAGAAGTAGTGGCCCTCGTAGCCGGAGCCGGTCAGGCCCTTGGCGGGCACGCCGTGGCCCTCGGCACGCGCGGCGGCCTGGACCAGCTGGAAGAGGTTCCAGCGCACCGCCTGCTGCACGACCGGGTTGCCGCCGATGCTGACGTCGGCACGCTCCCACAGGTCGGCCCACCAGGCGCGCTGGTCGGCGGCGATCTGGTCGAAGCCGTCGCGCACCACGCGGTCGAGCATGCGGTCGCAGTTGTCGGCCAACTGCTGGGTCACGACCGACCGGGACGTGAAGTACGCGGCGTACTTGTCGATGCGGATCGTCGTGCCCTCCGTGGCATCGACGCGCACGACGAGCTTGCCGCGGACGGGATCGGCGTGGGTCTCGATCTCGTGCGGGGCGTCGACGGTCACCTCGTGGTCGATCGCGCACGCCAGCGTCATGCCCGACTCGGCGACCTGGTAGCGCAGGGTGACGCGGTTGCCCTCACGCGACTGGCCGAGCGGCTGGAGGACGTCGCCGAGGTAGCGCGACTTGCGCGGGTCGAAGTGGTCCTGGGTCCCGCTGCCGCCCTGCTCCTCGGCGCGGATCTGGCTGGACACGACGATCGGCGCGTCGCCCTCGAGGAGGGTCACCTCGTACCGGATGCCGACGAGGTGGCGGTTCGTCATCGACACGATGCGCTGCGACGTGACCCGCACGAGCTTGCCGGCGGGCGTGCGCCACACCAGTTCGCGGTGGAGGCTGCCGTCCTTGAAGTCGAGGCGGCGCAGGTAGTGCTCGAGGTCGGCGTACGGCAGGTGGAGCGCCTCGTCGTCGACATAGAGGTGGAAGCGTCGCGCGTCCGGGGCCGGCACGATCGTCTGGCCGACCTTGGCGAAGCCGTACGCCTCCTCGGCGTGGTGGATGGGCCAGGTCTCGTGGAAGCCGTTGACGTAGGTGCCGCGGTCGAAGAACGGGCGGCCCTCGTCGGCGCAGCCACGCAGGCCGACGTAGCCGTTCGACAGCGCGAAGATCGTCTCGGCGCGGTCGAGGTACTCGGGCGAGAAGGCGGTCTCGACGAGCGCCCACTCGTCGATCGGGTAGATGGTGGTCGGCAGGCCGACGACTTCACGGTGCAGCATCGTCAGCCTCCTGCGGGGGTCGCGTCGGGGACGAGTTCGCCCAGGTCGGTGACCACGATGTCGGCGCCGTGCTCGGTCAGCCGGGTCGGGTCACCCTCGCGGTCGATGCCGATGACGAACCCGAAGCCGCCGACGCGGCCGGCCTCGACCCCCACGATGGCGTCCTCGACGACGACGGCGCGGGACGGTTCGACCCCGAGGCGTCGGGCGGCCTCGAGGAAGGTGTCCGGGGCGGGCTTGCCGGGCAGTCCGAGCTGGGCGGCGACGAGGCCGTCGACGCGGTCCTCGAAGTAGTGGTCGATGCGCCCCGCCTGCAGCACGTGCCCGGCGTTGCGTGACGACGACACGACCGCCGCGCGCAGGCCCGCCGCGAGGACCAGCTCGACGAAGGCGACCGATCCCGGGAACACGGTGACGCCGGTGTCGTCGATCAGGCGCAGCACAAGTTCGTTCTTGCGCCGGCTGAGACCGTGGATCGTGTCCGCGTCGGCCGGGTCGTCGGGCGAGCCGTCGGGCAGGACGATGCGGCGAGACTCGAGGAAGGACGCGACGCCCTCGACCCGCGGCTTGCCGTCGACGTAGTCGAGGTAGTCCGGGTCGATGCGGAACGGGACGAACGGGTGGCCGCGCTCGGCGCTCCAGCGCTCGAGGAACTCGTCGAACATCGACTTCCACGCCTCGGCGTGCTGCGAGGCCGTGTCGGTGAGGACCCCGTCCAGGTCGAACAGGACGGCGTCGTACGCCGACAGGTCGAGCGTCGCGGAAGATCGTTCGTCAGCCATGCTGCTCCGTGCGCTGCGCCGGACGGTGTGGGGCAACGGTAACGAACGGCCTCGGCCGAGTCCCGCGCGCGTCAGCCCGGGATCAGGCGCGGGTCGCGCGGTCGGCCGTGCGAACCAGGATGGTCGTCCCGGCTGCGATCAGCAGGAAGGCCAGCAGGGCGAGGACCTCGGGGTCGTCGATGCCGGTCCGCGCGAGGGTCGGAACCGCCTCGACGAACGGCTCCGGGTCGACCGAGGCCGCGGGTGTCGCGGGCGCGGCCGTCGGGGCGGACTCGGGGGCCTCGACCACGGCGGTGAGCACCTCCACGGCGTCGACTCGGAAGACGACGGGCGTTGCGGTCTTGTGGCGGACGACGACCGCGGTGCTGGCGTCGCCGACCACCGCGTAGCCGTCGGGGATGCCGAGCAGGCTGGCCGTGGTCTCGCCACAGCCGGTGTCGACGGTGCCGCCGTCGATGAGCTGTTCGCCGGCGACCATGAGGATCCCGCCCGACACGGGCGTGCCTGCGAGGTCGACGACGGTCACCGACACGGCGCCGGTGCACTCGACCGAGTGGGGCTCGCCGATCTCGACCTCGGGTTCGGCGGTGGGTTCGTGCGTCGGCTCCTGCGTGGACTCCTGCGCGGACTCGTCGGGTGACCGGGCGACCTCGACGCTGTGGGCGTTGCCCGTGCCGCTCTCGGTGCCGTCCCCAGTGCCGCCCTCGGTGGGCTGGCCAGCGGCGGCCTCCGTGTGGTGCGCCTCACCGAGCGCGACCTCCTCCGCGGCGGCCAGGCCGGCGGGCATGACGAGGAGGGCGATCGCCGCCGCCGTCACCATCGCGAGACGCGTACGTCCCATTCGTCGTGCACCTTCCACTGGCCTACCCGTCTCCGGGCCGCCCACCCCTTGACGGTCCGGACATGGACCTGACGGGGCGGGCTCGCCACTGGCTCCCCTCGGCGGGCGGGGCGTCGAGACGCCCCAGGCGACCGGTGCACCCGGCCGAGGATCAGTGCCTCCCGTACCACGACAGCTGCATCGTGGTGCGTGGTGGACGTTGCTGTTCACTGTGTGTAGTGATCAGAACACTTGTAGTTGTACCGGGTTGCGGGTGGCGCGGCAACCGCTCCGCCGATCGGACCGGGTCACCCGTCACCCGTCGTGCAGCAGGCGTTCGGGCTTCCGTCCGATCAGACGGGCTGTTCCGGGTCCGTCGGCGCCTCGAAGTTGAGGTGGTAGCGCGACGGAGTCGGACCCGTCTGGCCCTGGTACTTGGACCCAGCGGCTCCGCTGCCGTACGGGAACTCGGCCGGTTGGTCCAGCTCCGAGAACACGAACTGGCCGATCTTCATCCCCGGGTACATCGCGATCGGCAGCGTGGCGACGTTCGACAGCTCGAGCGTCACCTGCCCGTCCCAGCCGGGGTCGACGAGGCCCGCGGTGGCGTGGACGACCAGCCCGAGTCGGCCGAGGGAGGACTTGCCGGTCAGCTCGGCGACGAGGTCGTCGCCCAGCGCCAGGCGTTCGAGCGTGGAGGCCAGGACGAACTCGCCGGGGTGCAGGACGAACGCCTCGTCGTCGTCGACCTCGACGAGGTCGGTCAGGCCGGGCATCTCCTGCTTGACGTCGATGTGCGGGTAGCGGTGGTTGGCGAACACGCGGAAGCCGCGGTGGAGGCGCACGTCCACCGAGGCCGGCTGGATCGCACCGTCACCGAGGGGGTCGATCGTGATGCGACCCGAGTCGAGGGCCGCGCGGATCGAACGGTCGGACAGGATCACCGGGGCGCTCCCCACACAGGCTGGGGCGGGAGCCTAACGGTTGGCCGCCGTCACGATCAGGCGGCTACGCTCCGGCGCACTCGCGGGTGTAGCTCAATGGTAGAGCTCCAGCTTCCCAAGCTGGCGACGGGGGTTCGATTCCCCTCACCCGCTCCACCCACTCCATCTACGTCGCCCTGTTCAGCGTGGCGTTCGATGGACGGCCAGCCAAAGAGTCCATAGGGTGAGGATCACCCCATGTGCGGAGAAGGCATGGTCCTCATCGCCCCGGTCGTAATCACGATCATTGGCCTCGCGGTCATCTTCATAGGGGTGAGCATCCGCGATCGGAGGCGGAGACGCTCCTTGGGACAGCACGTGCCCGGCCTCGACCGCGCTCTGGAACAGGGGCGAGCGCACGCGCACATGGCGGACCGAGGCCGTATCGGCCCGACGCCCTAGAGGGTTCTGCACGGCCGTGCTCAAGAGGACCCAGGCAGCCCTCAGGTGGGCCGGTATCGCAGGGCGACCGCCCCCGACCGGAACTCATGCCGCTCGACCAGTTCGAGCTGGATGCGCTCGCGCAGACCAGCCAGCAGCGTCGGCCCGTGTCCGGCGAGCACCGGTTGCACGACGAACTCGTACTCATCGATCAGGCCACGATCAGCCAACGCCAGCGGCAGCGTGACGCCACCCACCCACAGGCCTTCGCCCGGCTCCTCCTTGAGTCGCCGAACTGCGTGCCACACGTCGCCCCGCACCAGCTCGGCATTCCAGTCGACCCCGCCCAGCGTGCTCGACACGACGTACTTCCTCGCCCGGTCGATGGCCTCGGCGAACGGGACCTCCCACTCGCGCATCCAGTCCGGCCACGTG